>NZ_JCARSY010000012.1:0-131239 GCF_059641415.1 Vibrio rubrogenes | reverse complement strand
GCATTTCAATGAATATATATCGTGTCCGTTGTCATCAAGATGTTGATATACCATTCAGTAAATCATGATACGCCTAGTTTGAAAGAGGGTTGCCCTACTGCTTTGAATTGAATCGCATTTTTCTCAGTAATACAGGTATGAGAGTATTCTTTGCCTACGCATTCTTTTATGCTAAAACCATTCATCACTGACCAAACATTACTTTATGAAAACATCTCTCGACCATCTGCCTGAATCCAAACAGCAAGAGCTTGCCACGATCTCGACCATTCTGCGCGATACGCTGGAAGACTATCTTGAGGGCAAGACCGGGAGTAAAAGCAAGTTTCGCATCTTAAAAATTATCCTGTTCGGCAGCCACGCCAAAGGCAACTGGGTCAGCGATCCGGTCAATGGTTATATCAGCGATTACGATATTTTGGTGATTGTGAACAAAGCCGCACTGGTTGAAGAAGATATTGTCTGGCAGCGCGCCAAAGAGCAGATTGAGCGCAAAGTGACTTCCGCACCGTTGGGGCTGATTGTCCACGATTTGCAGGAAGTGAATGAGCGGTTACAACAGGGTCACTATTTTTTTCGCGATATTCGCGAAGAGGGGATAGAACTGTTTGCTGCTACCCCGAAACCACTGGCAGAGCCGGGTGATTTAACCGAGCAAGAAAAACGAGAAATAGCACGTAAGCATTATCAACAGTGGTTTGAAAGTGCCAATGATGATTTGGCCATGTATCACTATGCGCGCAAAGACTTACGACTAAAAAAAGCAGCATTCGAACTTCATCAAACGACAGAACATTTATTTGCCTGTACCCTACTCACCTGTACCAATTATTTACCTAAATCTCATAATATTGAGAAACTGGGGAAACTGTGCGCTCAAATCGATCCTGAGTTTACGACGATTTTTCCGCTCGATAATAAATTCCACCGCCGCTGCTTCCGCCGCCTGCAACGCGCCTATATCGAAGCCCGTTATTCGGAGCATTATGAAATTACTGCAGAAGAGTTGAATTATCTGGTAACAGAAGTCCGACGTCTACAGGAGCTGGCGGAGCGGGTTTGTTTAGCGCGGATTGATTCTGCCTGAATGGTTTTCTTTGTTGGGTGGTTAATTTGAATAGAGTGAAATCTTTTTAAAAAGCCAAATTGATCGATGTTCTCAGGGTAAAATTCAGGGACGAATTTTAAGCTTTTCGTGAGCAGGAGCGAATAAAAGCGACCCTGATTACGTGCGCTGAACTTAAACCTAGGCCTTTTGGGGTACTTTTTCGGCCTTGAAAAAGTACCTGGGGCGCTTTCGGAGATGGCAATGAGATCGGAGAAAGTCATTGCGCACCAAACACCTGCATCACAAGTTTTATCTTCCTAACCTCCGGCTCCCAAATTTGACGTACAATTACGTTTTTCGATTTCAAAAGAATTGGTACTCAGTGCCATATTCCCTAATATGGCGCGAGTTGAGATATAATAACGACAGTTTTGTGCCAGACGGGCGATGACGGTGTTGTCACGCGTTAATGAAAGTGAGCGACCTTTATTTGGCATTTCATTCAATCAAAAAATAATTTTATTTCTACGGGGTTTTTGTGCGTAATTTTTTCATTATTCTCTTGTCATTAGGCTATCTTTTTTCTCCAACACTATTATTTATAAATGGCTATTTTGAAATCGACCTGATTAGGAATCATTTAGAATCACTATTGAATATAGAAAAGTGGCAATTTGGGGCGACAGCGCTGTTATTTGCGGTGTGGTGGTTAATCGCTTTTGGGCTTTACTCCAAAGGAAAATCATATTACCTCAATGATTTAGCCGGCATTTTAGGGGTCGCTGTTGCAATGCTGTCTCTATCGGGGATGGCATTTTGGCCTCATAAAGTTCTGGTACTATTTTTTATGGTTTCAGGCTTTCTATGTATCTACTGTGTCAGTGTTCCAGTTTATAAATGGTTTTTCAGAACGCTTAAGCAGAAAGAATTTGAGCTGGCGCTCTTGTCGGCATCCATTGTGGCCTTAGCTCTCTACGTTCTTGATGGTTACGCCAGTATTTGGCTCAATCAGATTTTTGGTGTGAGTGCTCAGTATTTTAGTTTCACGAAACCCATCGCGATGCTGCTTATTCTTACACCTTGGCTGGCCTTAATTTCTTTTGTGCTGATTATTGTACTCACAATTTATTACTCCATCGGCAATAAGTCGCAATTTTCCAAAATCGCCATTTATAAATCCAAGGCTCAAAAAGGCAATTCTCGGATTTTTCGGGTTTGTCTCAGGAAAGATAACGGGCACAATTTCTATTCAGTGAACAAAATCATGGCTTGTTATGTCATCTTAATTTTAAGTATGGCTTTTGGCAGTCGTGCGACTGAAACCGCAGTTCTCGTGGCGAGTAAATTTGATTTTGATGCTAAAACACCTTGCAAAGAAAGTCATGCTGCTAACGGTGGTATTGTTTTGGATCCCGCGTTAAATCATGTATTGGTCAAAGTTGTTGAGGATGGAAAAACAGATTTCATCGTGAAAGCGTGCACGCTTGAGTAATTTTTCCAGACGGATATTTTTGGCGGTTTTGCCATCTATCGAAAGGAAATGGGGCGTAATCAGAGAAGTCATTAGCATCGACAAAAGTCCTTGCGCCCCACAACACCTTAGCATGATTGAGAAATCGCCCTCACTCAGCAGAGCGGGCAAAACGGCGGTGTCCCCATGTCCAGACACCGGCGAGGATTAATCCGGCCAGAAAACCGATAAGACTCTGCCCCACCAGACGCCCGACAGACTGCATCAGATAGATATCCGGTATGCCGTGGATCAGGGATTCAATCCCGTGATGCAGCAAGACTACCTGATGGGTGATGATGCTACCACCGACCAAAAACATCGCCAGCGTACCGACCACGGTCAACAGCTTCATAAACCGCGGGGCGGCGTGAATCAGCATCTGGCCGATCACATGTAAAATCCCCCGGCTATGGGAACGCCTTTCGAGATAGAACCCGAGATCATCCAGCTTGACAATCCCGGCGACTAATCCATACACACCTGCGGTCATCAATATCGCAACAAAACTCATCACTAAGATTTGATTTAAAGCGGTCTGTCCCTGCACGGTTCCCAAGGCAATCACAATGATCTCTGCCGACAGAATAAAGTCGGTGCGGATTGCCCCTGCAACTTTGCGCTTTTCGTAAGCTTCGAGAGACAGGGATTCCGTATCTTCTTCGGGGGCAGCATCCTGATGGGGTGAATGACCATATTTTTCAATCACCTTCTCTGCCCCTTCAAAGCAGAGATATAACCCGCCGATCAATAGCAATGGCATAATCAGCCACGGGGCGATTTGACTGAGCCCCCATGCAATCGGCACGAGAATGACTTTATTGCGCAGCGACCCTTTGGCAACGGCCCACACCACCGGGATTTCACGCTCTGCTGCCACACCGGAGACTTGCTGCGCATTGAGAGCCAGATCATCCCCCAACACCCCGGCCGTTTTTTTGGCAGCCACTTTCGACATCACCGCAATATCGTCGAGTAAGGTCGCGATATCATCCAGAAGGGTAAGTAAGCTGACACCAGCCATACAGGTTCTCTCATTCGGTATTCGACTAAAATGTGACGCTTATCATGAACCGATTCGCGCGGTAAGACAAGCACATCAATCCAGTACCACATCATGACCCAAACAGCGGAAAAATAACAAATAGCGAATGGATACTCACTCATCAAGCGTGAGGAAACGGTGCTTATACTGTTCTGGCGTTACACCGGCATACTTTTTAAACATGTTGATAAACGGGCTTGCCTGACGGTAGCCAAGGGTATAGGCAACCTCTTTGACGGAGCAGCCATGACGCAGCAACTCCATTGAATGCAAGTAGCGAACCCGCATTCGCCATTCAGTGAAGCTCATTCCCAGCTCGCTCTGGCAACAGCGTGCCAGCGTGCGTTCGGTGGTGTGCACCCGCTCCGCCCAGATTTTCAAACTGGTATCATCGGCAGGATTGTCTTCAACCGCAGCCAAGATAGGTGAAAGATATTTATGCGTTGATGAGGGTAAAAAGTGGAGTTCGGTCTCCTGCGCGGACAGTTGATCGAGCAAGACATCAACCAACCGCTGATCCGCTTCACTCTGCGGAACACTCACTTGCCGCTGACGAAAATCTTCAATAATCGCCTGCACAATCGGGGTGATTTTGAGCAAACTGGTTTGTTCAGGAAATGCCGCCGTCAGAGACTGATCAATGTTGAGCGAACAGTAGTCGAGGGGTTTGCGGTTATAGCTGCGATGCACGACACCGGCCGGCACCCAAATCGCTAAATGTGGCGGTGCAAGAAACCGTGTTTGCTCGGCTTCCATTTCTAAAATGCCGCCGGAAATCAGTTGCACCTGCCCCCAAGGATGGCTGTGAATGCGTGTCTCGGTGTTCGAAACAAACGCTTCGAAATTCATAAAAACATCTGACGGGGCCTGTTTCACGGCAAACTGAGGATGAAGCCGCCAAGCGGATTTATTTTTTTTCATCCCAACCTCATCTTATCGACTGATTCTCGCACTATCGTTATGTTCTGACATCGTCTTGTCTTGAAATCGCCCCGTTTTGAATGGATACGCTTTGCATTCATCATGTCTTGAACTTAAAAGCTTTGATTCAATGCATCACGCCATGCTAGCCATACTATCAGGCGCTTGCTGTATCCGCCGTGACGATTTCCCAGCTGTGACGCATTTCCACGCCTTGACCGAGCATCAGACAAACCGAGCAGTATTTCTCCAGTGAATCGGCAGTGACTTGACTGACAATCGCCGGATCCAATGCTTCACCGGAAACCTGAAAATGGATATGGATCTGCGTAAACAGGCGCGGTGCTGTGTCACGACGCTCCGTAGTCAGCTTCGCCCGGCAGTCGGTCACGCGTTGGCCTGCCGATTTCAGCCCGTCAACCACATCGACTGAGCTACAACCGCCGGCGGCCATCAACACCATTTCCATTGGACTCGGTGCCGTTTTGCCACCGCTGCCATCCATCACAATCGAATGACCCGACGCGGACTGACCCATAAATTTCAATCCATCAACCCAAGTAACCTCAGCTTGCATATACACTACCTTCATCTGTTGAAAAACGCCGCTTATCCTACACGCCACTAACCGGAATGCAAATAGAAAACCCCATCAAGCGAGGCTTGATGGGGTTTCTGTTCTTACTTGCAGCAATCCGGCTACTCAATGTGCTCCCTGCATCTATTCCCTGATAGTCTGCTGAGTCCTTCAGCGCATTCCATTACATCGCCATCTTGGCGTGTGTCCCTTTGCGATCCATGCCGATGAGTCTTCCTGAATCATCGAATCTTCTTCCTGAAGATGACCAATCCCTGGGCCTTTCCTGTTCCTTGTCAGCATCCTACCGACAGATTCAGAATACGCGAATTCGATTTTCGTGCAAATCATCGTGACGCAAACGATTACGCGGATTAAGTACCCAAAAACAGACAAACTTATATTTATCATGTAATTAAGATTAAAATTAACTGATAAAACTGACACACAAACAGCTATTTCTCACAATCTATGTAAGAGATCTCTTACAAAAATAATCCGAAAAAACGCCCTGTTCCCTCCGTGCCGGATTCAATATAAACTGCGTGATATCAATATCAGCAAAAATAACATAGGGTTGTCAGACAATGATGTCAAAATGGGTTCACCGCTTCTATCAGATGGCCGAACTGGTTTCGTCCTGGAGTAAAGATCCTTCCACTCAGGTTGGTGCCGTAATTGCCAAACAGAACCGCATCGTTTCGGTCGGATTCAATGGTTATCCTCATGGCATCTCAGATAGTGTCGATATCGATGACCGGGATATGAAATATCTGAAAACCCTGCACGCGGAAGAAAATGCGATCCTCTTCGCCAAACGTGATCTGGATGGATGCGAGATTTATGTCACTCATTTTCCCTGCCCTAACTGTGCCGCCAAAATAATCCAGACAGGCATCACCACGGTTTACTGCCCTGAGCAGAGCCAAGACTTTCTCTCCCGCTGGGGCGATAAAATTCAGGTCAGTCAGGATATGTTCAATCAGGCCGGTGTCCAAGTCTGCTGGATACCGCTCAGCGAGCTGAACAATCGCGCGGATAACAATACCCGTTAGGATGACTCGGATATGAGGTCCTGTCAGCTCATCGGGATGACGACACTTGAAGCGAGTTAAGCATTTCGAGCAGTTGTTCCGCTTTATAAGGTTTTGGCAGGTATGCATCCATACCTGCCTCATAACACTTGGTAATATCTTCATCGAGCACACTGGCCGTCAGCGCAATGATCGGGACATGTCCGCGTTGATTTTCAATTTCCCAGTGACGGATTTTGCGTGTAGCCGTAAAACCATCCATCACAGGCATCATGCAATCCATCAATACTGCGGTATACTGACCGCCCTGCGTCATAACATCTAATGCTTCCTGACCGTTATTGACCACGGTATATTCAAAATCAGCTTTATCGAGAAAGAAACTGGCAATCTTCTGATTCATCAGATTATCTTCCACCACTAAAATTCGTTTAGTCAGCAGGGCGGCCGCGACTTTGCTTTTTCCCCGAGCGGGTTGATACAGTGCCGGGTGGGTATCCCGCAGCGCCGATTCCATTCGGGCTCCTAAAAACGGCAGGGTAATATTTGCATCGGTCAGGCTTACCAACGCCCGGTTTAAGAATAAATGATGCTGACAAGTAACAATTCTTACCGAAGGAAAAAGCTGACGTAACTTTTCAATATCTTGGCTGGCATTGCGTGTCAGGCAAGGGCAATACAAGATAATATCTAATGAACGGTCAAGCTTCTGGCCGATGTCATCCAATGATTCGATTCTGTTCAGCTCACCGCCGAGTCGTTGGCACTCCTGATGAATTTGCGCACTGTACACTGAACTGTTCGAAATCAGCAATGCGCGAAATGCAAATGGCTCAGATTTCGGCTGCTCCGCAGGCAGCTTGAGCGGGATTCTCGCCTCAAAACTACTCCCTTTTCCCTTGACCGACTCAACCGTCAGCGAACCATTCATCAGTGTCAGTAATTGCTTACAGATCGGCAACCCTAATCCGGTACCGCCATAACGCCGCGTGATACTGTCATCCTCTTGGCTAAACGGTTCAAAGATCTGCCCGATTTTCTCCGGCTCAATGCCAATCCCGGTATCTTTGATGCGGCAAATCAATGTTGAATCTGCCTCCTGAAAGATGATTTCCGTTCTGATCTTACCCTCACGGGTAAATTTCACGGCATTCGACAGGAGATTCATTAAAATTTGTCTGATACGAAACTCATCCGCAATCACCAGAGTCGGTAATTTCGGATCGAGTGAGATTTGCAGCTCGTTAAATTGGGCAACCGCCTTGGAATTCAGCATATTGACTGCGTCATAGACGAGTTCTTTTACATTGAACGAGTGCGGTGAAATCGTCAGTCGGCCGGATTCAATTTTAGACAGGTCTAGAATATCGTTGATGAGAATCAGCAAGGTTTGCGAAGAGACTTCAATATCCGCAATCACTTCTTTTTGTGCCGCAGTCAGCTCGTGCATCCTGAGCATTTCCGTTAAACCGATAATCCCGTTCAGCGGTGTCCGAATTTCGTGGGACATATTGGCAAGAAAGGCACTTTTTGCCCGATTGGCAGAGACGGCCTCTTCTTTGGCTTGTACCAGGTGGACTTTCTGCTCAGTCAACGTTTGCATCACATCATTCATGCCGATTGCAAAACGAGCAAACTCGTCATAACCGTCAACGGGAATCTTTTCCACATGGCTGAACTGCGACTTTTCATTGATCTGTGCCATCGCATGTAAGATCCGGCTCAAGCGGGTAGAAATACGATATGAGGTACTAATACTCAGCAAGATCAAACCAGACAACGTCAGGGTTACCAACATAATCGCCATATAGATAAACTGTTCATCACGATTCACCAGTGTCTGGATTTTCTGCGATAACGACTTGGCGTAACCGAGTACAAGCTGACGCAATGCACCCTGCTTGCGTTCAAGGCTGGTAATATATTTATCGAGAAGCTGAGGCTCAATCCGGTCATAAAGCACCTTGTCTCTCAAAACACTGGCCTGTTGAAATTCTTGCTGAGACAGAAACTTGGTCATCTGATTCAATTGCGCATCACTGGCACCGAAATTGATAAAATATTCCATGTAGGTTTGCTGTCTCGCAATAATTTCAAAATATTCTTGACGCATAAAGGCATCGACCCGATGCTTGTTGCGGATCTCCTGCATTAACCACGTTTCTCGTTCAATCCAGTACAGAAACCAGCTTAACTGACCAAACGTTGTTTCCATTTGATAGATATGAGTGGGCGCTAAATAGCCCGACTGCTTTTGCAAAGCGACCATCATTTCATAGATTAAATCAAATCCCCACAATGACTGAGCCATCACTGCATCATCCTGAATACCGGACAGCCGTTCTGTCAGTTTTGACAGTTCATCGAGATTGGAGACCATCACCTGTTGGTCACCGTGCGCCAACACTCCGCCTTGACTTTGCTTGAGTGCAACAGCAATGTTTTTCGCTGTCTGATGAAACAGTAACAGTTGATGAGATTCGATCGCACCAGTTTCCTGTCTGAGATTCAGCAACTGGTAAAATTGATCGGATAATGTAGAGACTTTCTCTAAGATTGAGATGCGAGATATCGTATTGGCGTATCCGCTCATTCGGTTTTCGACTTGCATGAACCACTGATATGCACCCCAACTGATCATGATGACTGGCACGATGCATAACACTATCAGTCGGTTTTTTATCGATAAACATTTGAGTACCGACATAATTTCTTCCTTGAAACTTTACGATGCTAACCTACTTTTTAAATATAGACGTTATAGAATGACTTGCCCGAACTTAATATCACTGCAATGGAGAACTGTATTTGCGTATTGTCGGTACTTGGTGGATGGTTTGTATTTTATTATTCAGTACACCTTGTATTGCAGATCAATTCGCGATTATTACCAAGGCGGACACTCTCCCGTTATTAACCGATGCTCAGGTCAAAATGCTCTACCGGGGGCGGCTGACCCATATTCACGGTACTCATATTCAATTGGCTGACTTACCTGCCAACTCGACTGTCAGGGCTCATTTCTATCATCGCCTACTGGGAAAATCACCGGCACAAATGCAGGCCATCAGAGCCAGACAAAGCTTCTCCGGCAAATTTATCCCCCCTTATGAACTATATAATGAGGATATGAATACCATCAGTCAGTGGCTGGACGATCACCCCAACGGCATTGTCTATATTCCTCAAGATTGGCTTTCAGATCAGGTTCGCATTCTTTATCGTTTGGGTGACGAGGACTCGCTATGAAGCATTGGAAACTATTGATCTTATTCTGGATGATCACATTCCAAACCAGTGCACAACAGTACGAATTTAATGACGCCATTCGTCTCAGCGGCTTTGGCACATTCAGTCTCAGCCGTTCTGACAGTCGTGTCCCCGTCTTTGCTTACCGGGATATACATGATGAATTATGCGCAGACTGTGACAGTACACTCGGCCTGCAACTCGACTGGGTCATCAATGATCAGTTTCGCAGCTCGATTCAGGCTGTCAAACGCCCCCAAGACAATTATTCAGATCCGGAGCTGGAATGGGCTTATCTGGCTTATACGCAAGGTAATTCAACCCTGAAATTCGGTCGGCTCAGAATCCCAATGTTTTTACTGTCAGAGTATTATTATGTATCGGCAGCCTATCCGTGGATTCGTCCGCCCCATGACATATACGACAGTTTTGCCGGGGTGACACATTACAATGGTGCAGCATACGAGTGGCAATACTGGCCGACAGAGCAATTACAACTCAAAATTTCCCCTTACATTGCCGCAGCAGAAAAAAATGATTATCAATTCTTCGGCAAACCTTTCACACTCGATAGTGACAGCGCTTATGGCTTAACCGTAGATCTGTTTCAAGACGATCATCAACTCCACCTATCCTATTTGTCGGTGGACTCGGATCAGAAACAGAACGGCAACACGGTTTATCATTATGATCTGGATATGTTGTCGGTCGGATTCAACTATTTGTATCGCGGCTACAATATGACGGTAGAAACGCTGTATGACTCGGGACTCTTTGCAGACTGGTACATCGGTATCTCGCGGGATATGGGCAGCTGGCTCCCTTATGTTCAGTACGGGCAGTTGCGCGGCCACGCGAACCAGACTTACCTGATAGGGATGCGTTATCCGCTCACGCCACGGTTAGTCATGAATGCAGAGTGGGAATATGTTCGCAGTCCGCGGATCCCACTCAGTGGCCATTTTACGCAGATACAGACAGCACCGATCGATAATGACAGTCATATCTTCACACTTGCACTGTCATTCACATTCTGATGCTCATCTGGTTGATGCTCACATAGTCTGACGTATGCTCCAGACCATAAACCGCGTTTCGTTTAGAGTGACACTTTCAAATCCGAACGGATCCGGCTCGAACAGGCCAATACGTAACCGTCACGGATCTCTGCCTCACTCAGTGTCTCTTGGCTGGAGAACTCAATCTGCCCCTGTTCGACCCGGCATTTACATGATCCACAGATACCGCTGCGACAAGCAGCAATCACCGGTACGCCAGCCGACTCTAAAACGTCTAACAAGGAATCGCCTTCCTGAGCCTCGGCAGAAACACCAAAACCGGGGACCTCGACCGTAACCGAAGCGTTACCGTCTTTAGCTGCGGGCTGCGGAGAGTTCATCCCTATCGCTGTTGCACTGAATCGTTCCTGATAACAGTCCGACATTTGAAACCCAATGTGATCGAGATAAGAAGTGACATCTTGCATAAAGCGTTCGGGGCCACACAGATAGACTGTTCTTTCAAGAATATCCGGGCACAGTTTCAACAGATAATCCTGATCCAACCGCCCTTGCATATGCTCGCTATCCCCGGCTTGTTTGAGCAACAATTTCAAATGAAATGAAGGATGAACCGTATTCAGATGTAACAGCTCTTCGTAGTAAATGGTATTGAGTACATCACGGGCAATGTGAATAAATACGATATCGACGCCCCCTCGCGAGAGCCAGTCCACAGCCATCGACATGACCGGTGTAATGCCACATCCGGCACTAATCAGTGCCACACGTCCCCGGTGCGAACAGTCAACATTGTTAAATGCGCCCTGTGGTTTCAGCAACTGCACCCGATCACCCGGACTCAGAGTGTCGATCACATGATTGGAGACTTTACCGCCTTCGACACGCTTGACCGTAAACTTCATCATTGTCTGTTTTGGTAATGTGCTGATCGAATAGGCGCGATACTCAATTTGACCGTCAATCTCAAACCCTAAACTCGCGAACTGACCGGGTTTAAAATGAAAGCGGCGGGCATTCTCCGGGCAAGCCAACACAAAACTCACGGTATCCGGTGTCTCATACCACTTTTCGGTACAGACCAATGCAACAGGCGTATCAAAATCCTCTGCGATCATCGTTATACTCCCTCTTAAATGATGGTTATTTTTGAATTGGGGGGAAGATCAGAAATGCGCCTCTCGGTTTCCCGAGAGAGCGCAGAAATGCATGATAATGCATAAGCATTATGCTGCAAGGATCGTATTCAGATCATTATCGACAGTGGTAATACTGCGCATATCAAATTCACTTTGCAGAATTGCCATCAAATTCGGTGTCAGGAATGCAGGTGCGGACGGGCCGGTATAAATCCCTTTCACACCCAATGCCAACAACGTCAGTAAAATCACAATGGCCTTCTGTTCAAACCATGACAACACCAAGGTTAACGGTAAATCATTGACACCGCAGTCGAATTCATTCGCCAGCGCCAGTGCAAGTTGAATCGCAGAATAGGCATCGTTACATTGGCCGACATCCAATAAACGCGGGATGCCGTTGATATCACCGAAATCATTTTTGTTGAAACGATATTTACCGCAGGCAAGCGTCAGAATCACACTATCTTGCGGCGCTTTCTCGGTAAACTCGGTATAGTAACTTCTCTCCGCTTTGTCACCGTCACACCCGCCAACCAGGAAGAAGTGTTTAATATTGCCCTGTTTGATCTGTTCAATGACAGCAGGCGCGGCTTGCATCAACGCATTCCGACCAAATCCGATGGTGATGAAATGCTCAATTTCATCATGACGGAAGCCTTCTAGCGCAAGTGCACACTTGATCACTTCACTAAAATCATCCCCTTCAATATGCTGAACACCCGGCCAGCCGACAATACTGCGGGTAAAAATCCGCTCCGCATACTGACCGACATTCGGATTCAGCAAACAGTTCGAGGTCATGACAATCGCACCGGGGAAATTGGCAAATTCTTTCTGCTGATTCTGCCACGCACTGCCGTAGTTACCGACCAAATGCGGGTACTTTTTCAATTCCGGATAGGCATGAGCCGGTAGCATTTCCCCATTGGTATAGACATTAATTCCCAGTCCTTCAGTTTGCTGAAGAATTTTTTCCAGATCATGCAGGTCATGCCCGGAGACTAAAATACATTTCCCTTTGACCGATTTCACATTGACGGTTGTCGGTTCCGGATGTCCAAAGGTGTCGGTCTCCCCTTTATCGAGCATTTCCATGATCTTAAAGTTCATCAGGCCGATTTCCATTGAGGTATCGAGTAATGATTTTGCGTCTTCCGGATCACTGCCCAACCAAGACATGATCTTGTGGTATTGCGCGAACATCTCCGCATCCGTCTGACCCAACACGCGGGCATGTTCCAGATAAGCCGCAGCGCCTTTCAAACCATACAGACACAAAAGTCTTAACCCGATAATATCTTCATGTAATTCGCTTTGACCGCGATTCACCGCCGCATCCGGTGCCAACGACAGCAATTCGTCACGGCTTTCAGGCAGATCAATCAGTGCCGCAGTGTAAGGGGTCGGGATTTCGATATCGTGCAACACAGCAGCAGCACGGACCCGTTCAGCCAGCGAACGGCGATACTGATTCGATTCAATCGCCAGTTCGACAATTCGCTCCGGATCAAAATTGACATTGGTTAATGTTGAGAAGAATGCTTTCGGTGCCCACTGATCGATCACTGGATCAATCACACCACAACGCCGACCGAGATTTGCCCAGAAAGAAACCCCTTGAAGTGAATAGACCAATACATCTTGAAGATCAGATACTTCGGCAGTTTTGCCACACATGCCCTGAGCATAGGCACAGCCTTTTCCTGCCGGGGTTTGAATAGTCTGTTCACATTGAATACAAAACATAGGCTCGCTCCAGATATTGTTATATGAATTCATTTAATTCCGGAGCTAAAATGGCATAAACCATGCCATGAAAAAACTATATATCTTTCATTAAGTTAAAATAACAACCTTACAATATGCAAGTCATTTTAACACACTTAATTCATTCATAAAGACACATTCGAGTCATAATGACATGAATTAAAAATTGATTTAAATCAAATATTTATCACAATTCGACAAGCCAGTGCAATCAGTACCACACCGGAGATCCGATCGATCAGCACCGCTTTGCGCTTTAAGCGTACCAAAACAGCCGAACTGGAAAACAGTAACGCCAGTAAGGTATACCATAACCCATCGACCAACAGCGGTGTCATCACCACAATCGCGCGGCTCGAAACGTCGTGACTCAGGGTGATAAACTGGCTAAATAACGCAGTAAAAAACAAGGCAATTTTCGGATTCAACATCGAGATCATCAGCCCTTCTTTGGCTGACTGCCATAGCGAAACACGGATGCCGGTATCAACACTTGCGGCTACTCCGCCCTGAGAGCGCAGCGCCTTCCAGCCCAGATAAGCCAGATAAACAGCCCCCATCAAACTAATTGCCTGAAACAGCCACTGTGCTTTTTGCAATACAATCGACAGACCAATGATTGTCAAAAAAGCATACGCACCGATCCCTAAAGCATGTGCCCACGCCGTCATAATGCCATTCAGCCGACCACCGGCAAGCGTGTGCTTGGTTACCATCGCCAGACTCGGGCCCGGTGACATCGCCCCCAATAAACAAATCGTAAACAGTGACAACCATGCTGAAAATGCCATATGTGATAAATCCTTATACAATGAGCCATTATTGCTCAACCATTATTATTTAACTGTTACTATTCAACCGTTATCGCTTCAACAAAGATTGCCCCGCTGCAAACCGACTTGGTTGCTCCCACAAGATTATGATGCCAGACACCGCTGACGCACTCGACCGATATACGGGTAAAGAAAAGCAAAACGCCCGATATAAAACAGCGTAAATGCCAACCAAAGCCCCTGATTGCCCCACGCATCCATCGTCAAATAGATCGCCAGCAGAAAAACCAACAGCGCCATAAACGTTGAGTTTCTGACCGGCCGTGTCGTGCCGCTTCCCGTAAAAATACCATACACAGTCAAGCCAAACCCAGCCACCAGCGGAAAGACAATCAGCCATCCACTGACCTGATGATAGTGTTGAATCACATTGGGAATTTGAGTAAACAGCAGCACTTGTTGCTGATGAGTTAGAATCATCACTAACGTGAGTAACGTGACCAGCCCGCCCGTCCATTGAAAATTCATTTTTAGCACCTGAGCAAACAGACCCAGTGATTTTTCACCAACCGATTTGCCACTGAACACACTCGATGCATTGGCAACCCCTTCAAACATATAGCTCATCAGGAAAGTCATCTGCATCATAACCGCATTAGCAGCTAATGTCTCAGCGCCCAAGGACGAACCAAATCGCGCCATACAGTTAAACATCGCCAGCAGGCAGACCGTTCGCAACATCAGATCAGTATTGGCCGAGACAATCGTCTTGAGTTCCTGACGTCCCATCTTCGCCAAACCAAGATAAGGGGCAAATGAGAACCCCGCAGCCCGACGCACCAGATATATCCCAATCACAAATGTAGAAATCTGCGCAATCAATGTTGCAATCGCCACCCCGGCGACCCCCATATCCAAACCGACCACAAACAGAATATCTAACACAATATTGAGCACATTGCCGAAAATTTGGGTCAGCAGCGTCTCTTTGACTTTCGCCTGCCCCATCAACCAGCCAATCAGGGTATAGTTGAGTAAAACAAACGGCGCGCCCCAAATAAGGATGAAAAAGTATTGCCGGGTCTGTGCTGCAACATCCGGCTCCGGCTGAATCACCCACTCTGCGCCGCGCCAAATCAGGCTCTGACTCACAATAAAAATCACCCCGACGACGGCTGCCATCACAAAAGGATGCAGCAGACTGGTTGCTTTGGCTTGCTCACTGTTTTTTCCTAAAGCGATCGCGCTCTGACCCGTAGTACTCACCCGGAAAAACCCGAATAACCAGTACAGGGTGTTCATGATCACTGTGCCAACCGCAACCCCACCTATCAGCGCTGCCGAACCGAGCTGACCGATAACAGCGGTATCCACAGCGCCCAACAACGGCTGCGTTACAGTCGAAATAATAAAAGGAATCGCAATCTTTAAATAGTCTTTATAAGTCAGTGAGGTGGTCATCTTCTGTATCTACATCCAGAGTGTTAGAATCATCAGTTATTTGGGTCAGTGCCGCAATATGACCGATCCAATCGAATGCGTAAAGTCTCTTATTACAATGATCAAGGCTGAAATTGAGTCATCGATTCATAGGATTTGTGTAGCCTATGCAGCAGTGAACATAAATTTATCAAAAAAAGCCCGGTCATGTTCTCATAACCGGGCTGGTTCACAGTAACGGGCTGGTTCACAGTAAATAGTTACAGAGCCAGTTTTAATATTGCTGCGGCATCGTGCGGTGTAATATCCTGATGTTCCCCGAGTGCAAGCATACCGTGCTCGGTGAGTTTTTCTTGCACAGCCGGAATATCTTTCTCACTCAGGTTGTAGTCAGACAGTCGGGTCGGGTTGCCCATCTGGGTGAAGAAGGCTTCAGTTTTTTGAATCGCCTGCTCAATCTGCTCATCTTCTGTCCCCGTTGTAATATTGAGGACTCGGTGAGCATATTGTAACAATTTGCCTTTCTTCTGCTCTTTTTTGTAGCGCCACAGCGCCGGCATGACAATCGCCAGCGTCTGAGCGTGGTCGAGACCGTATAGCGCGGTCAGTTCATGACCAATCGCATGGGTTGCCCAGTCAGACGGGACACCATTTTTCAGCGTACCATTGAGCGCCATTGTCGCGGTCCACATCAGGTTCGCGCGCACCTCATAATCATCTGGTGTCGCCAGCGCTGCCGGGCCATCTTCAAACAGATTCAGCAATAAACTTTCTGCAAAACGGTCAGAGACTTTGGCGTTGACCGGATAAGTCATGTATTGCTCCATGATGTGAACGAAGCTATCGACAGCACCATTGGCGATTTGTCGTGGCGGCAATGTATAAGTCGTTTGCGGATCCAGTATCGAGAATACCGGACGAACGAAATCAGAGCCAAAAGAGAGTTTATCCTGCGTCTCTGCCCGCGTGACGACGCTGTTTTTATTCATCTCTGAGCCTGTGGCAGGCAAAGTCAGCACACAGCCCAAAGGCAAAGCGCGACTGACACAAGCGCCACCAGTAGTCATGATGTCCCAGAAGTCCCCCTCATAACATGCAGCGGCGGCAATAAACTTACTGCCATCAATCACCGAACCGCCACCGACAGCCAGAATGACATCGATCTGTTCCTGTTTTGCCACAGCAACGGCTTTGATCAGGGTTTCGTAATGCGGGTTCGGCTCAATCCCACCAAACTCGACCACAGAACACGCTTGCAGCGCATCGAGCACTTGCTCATAGACACCGTTCGCTTTAATACTCCCCCCGCCGTAAGTCAGTAAAACACGGCTATTGGGAGCGATTTCTTCTTTCAGCGTTGCAATCTGACCTTTGCCAAAATGAATTTTAGTTGGGTTAAAGTAAGTAAAATTGTCCATGCGAGATTTCCTAATGCTGACTGAATTTATTGTGCCCTAGGCTATCAAGTAACGAATTCCATGCCTACCGTAAATTGTGTTCTTATTTTTCTTGCTGAAACGCAATGTGCATCATGTTTTGGGAGCGGAGTCCGGAAGAATAGTGAACAGTCTCTTTTTAAGAGTTATAAGCGAGCTAAAAATTTACTTAATTTCTCTATACTTTGAACTGAAACTGACGAGCATGGTGAATCATTTTTGAATGCCGATCTGTTTATTCTTCATACAACTCTAGCGGTAAGCCATCAGGGTCTTGGAAAAACGTAAATTTTTTACCTGTAAATTCGTCAATGCGAATAGGCTCGACATAGATACCATGTGAATGTAGCTCGTTTACTGTAGATTCAATAGAGCTGACAACAAAAGCCAAATGTCTAAGACCTTGTGCTTCAGGGCGACTCACTCTTGGTGGTGGTGACGGAAAAGAGAAAAGCTCTAGTTGTTCACCATTTGGTAATGCTAAGTCTAACTTGTATGAGTTTCGGTTTTCTCGATAATTTTCCGCAACGATCTTGAGACCTAAGATTTCCGTGTAGAATGCTTTAGACCTTTGATAATCAGAACAAATGATAGCGACATGGTGGATTCGTTCTAGGATCATTAGGCTCTCCCGTGAGTCAGTTGTACAATAAACCTGCCCCTGTGCTCTGCGGCAAACTTATCGCAAAAAATCGTAAAATGAGAGAGATTGTTCATTATTAGCCCTTAAACAACCTCTAACTTTTGAAATGGCTCATCAGGGAAAACAACGTCAATATTATCCCCTTCATTCACATCACCACCAATGACCACAATCCCCATGACACCGGCTTTGCGGACAGTTTTTCCTGACTCGTCCCGGCCTAATAAGGCTGATAACAACCCTTTCTTATAATTTTCTATTTGCGGACATGGGTTTCTAAGACCTGTTACAGAAATTTGTGCTCCACTCGGAAATTGTAACCTTGTGCCCTTGGGCAATGATAGTAAATCTATTCCCTGTGTCGTGATATTTTCACCCAATGCAGCGGGCTCAATATCGAACCCCTGCTGATCTAATTCGTTAAATAATTCGCAATGGATGAGATGCACTTGCCTTAAATTTGGCTGAGTCGGGTCAACTTTTACCCTAGAACGATGTTTTACCGTTGTACCTCTGTGCGCATCGCCCTCAACCCCCTCTCCTTGGATTAAGGTAATTGATTTTACGACCGATTTGGAAAAGTGATGTTCTTCACGCTTACTCACCGATATAACCTTTGCCATGTTCTCCTCCTTGAGGGATGACACCTAGTGTTGCGCATCCCTACGCCTTGTATGCTTATAATCGCAACTCTCCTAATTGTAACTTTTTGTTCAATGACGTGGTGAGATTAAATCAAGAATTGGTCAGTCAATTTTTTAAGTTGTTGACTGAGTTGTCTTAAGTTGGCTACTGCGTTCACAGATTCTAAAGATCCTTCCGCGGTTTTATCGGCTAATTCGCGAACATTCTCGACACTGCGGTTGATGTCTTCTGAAACTTGAGATTGTTCTTCTGCGGCAGTGGCAATTTGATTGTTCATGTCTTGAACATCGCGAACTTGCTCGCTGATGTTTTCAAATAACGTGAGCACTTCCTTAGCTTGTTCTGCATTCTTGCCTGAAAGCTCTCGGCTGCCAATCATTTTGTCTAATGAGGCTTGTGCGCCATTTTGCAATTCAACAATCAGGTCTTCTATCTCTTTGGCTGAGCTTTGGGTTCGGCTGGCAAGTCCACGGACTTCATCAGCCACAACGGCAAAACCTCTGCCTGCTTCACCAGCGCGCGCAGCTTCAATGGCAGCATTCAGTGCTAATAGGTTCGTTTGCTCGGCTACGGTTTTAATCACTTCCAAAACATTGCCAACGTTATCTGTCCGGAGTTTGAGTTGCTCCATGGCTTCGCTTGTGGATGCGATGTCACTGGCTAAGGCATCTATCGTTTTAGCAGTGGCATTCACAATGTGATTCCCCTGAATAATGATATTGTCGGTTTTTGTTGTCGCTTCAGCGGCGGTTTCAGCATTTCGAGCAACCTCAGAGACTGTGGCGGACATTTCATTGATCGCAGTCGCCACTTGATCCGTTTCATCACGCTGTGATTGCATCATATGTTGACTTTGGTTGGAGATACTTTCTAACTGCTCGCTTGTGGTGCTTAAGTTCATGACGCCCGAGACTACTTCAGAAATAAGTTTGTTAAGCGTTTTGCTCATTTCACCAATGTGATTATAAAGCTGGCCAAGCTCATCCTTACGGTCAGTGGACAAATTCTGGGTTAGATCACCGTTGGCAATATTGCCGACTGCCTTTATAACCTCATTCATTGGCTGGACTATCAAGTGGCGAATAAAGAGTGAGAAAAATATGCCGATCAAAATGGCGATTGCTGTTGCGGCAATAGATAACATCGAAACTTTGCGACCATCTTCGATGCTATTTTGCTCTTGAATCGTCGTAATCGCATCGATTTGTTTGTCCATTTGAGCGGATAACTCAATCAGTCTATTTTGCGCATCTGCTAGGTTCTTATTTATCTCGGGGTTAATTTTGCCAAGGTCTTCATATTGTCTGAGTCGGGAGAGAATGTTTTTACGAGTATCATTCAATGCATTCGGGAGTTGCAGTGCTGTGGTTTTGTTGACGACTGACTGAAACCGGGTGGTCACAAGCTCAATAGGAATATCTTGTTTTTTGCTAATGTATTTGTTCATTTCAGTCGTTAGCGCGTACCAATCATTTGAAACATCTAAAGCCGCAGTTAACGCTTGAGGGTCATTTTGTTGACGAAGTTGTGCAATGATCTGACCGTATTGCGTATAAATTGACTGCAAATACTGCACAGCATTTCTATCTATGCCATCCCATCGAGTTCGGGCAGCAATCAGTTTAGTTAAGGTTTTTTGGTAATCAGCAAGGTTGTTTTGGGTTTGCTGAGTTAAATTTCTAACTTTAACACCACTGTATAGTTGTTCGGCTGTTTGAAGATAGTCTTGTAGTTGGCTGATGTCGTGTTGCACCTGCTTATTGTCTTCTTCTGATCCAGAAATAACATAGTGCTCTAGGTTGATTCTCATATCGACAACAGTGTCATCAAGGTCGTTTGAAAGTCGTACCTTTTCAGCTCGGACATGTAAGGTATTGACGCCTGTAATACCAAAAATACCGACAACCAAGGCCAGTAGCAGTACAGAGCCAAACCCAAGAGCCAATTTTGTGCCAATTAGTCTATTTTCGAGGAATTTTTTCATCAGGATACTTCCTTAGCAATTCTTTACGGGGAGTCTTTCGGCTAATATGCAGAGTTATTATTTTTTCATTTTACCGATGATGACTTTATATAATATTTAGGGTGGGTAATCTTTACACTAGGGAAACAAGAATCTTTTATGAAGTCAACATAACTTACTGTTATAAATATTTTTTGTTATGAAACCATGAGCTCTATTTAAGATATTTGGAGAGATTGCAAAAATGTGCCGCGAAAAAATCTTTCCTCGTTCAGAGTTATACCCAAAGCTTTCGTAAGGCTCAATAATATATAAATAATGAATGTCTCTGATTGTATTAAAGGCGTCTTGATAATGATCTTCGGTTATATCCATGGCTATTTGCGGCTAACACCATATTAAGGTGAGAACATTCCCCCACAGATGAAAACGATCATGTGATTTTAAATTCAATGTTCAGATACAGCACGATGTGAGACGCGAATCTGGCGAAACATAGATGACTGATGCCATACTCGTTATTATGTGTTGAATTGTACTTTGTTGATTTTCAACCAAAAAGACTCTTGGCATGGGTTGGTAAAACTTTTTCTCTTTGGCATGACTGCCAAGTTGTCCGGTTGCTCGATAACTTCATATGAAATCCAGCACTCAGCACAAACCGCTGCTGTCACATCGTCAGAGAAATCTTGCTCAGTACATTTTCTGAGTGTGACCCCATTGTCAAATTTTACAACGAGCTCACAACTCTCCGTAACGATACCATCGGCTTCGCATCGACTGGTATTTTCAATTTTTTCAATGATTGATAATTCATGCGGCGCATTTTTAACCGCCGATACATAAGTGAATAGATGATTCATGACCTTTACCTGCGTTGGACAACGTGCAACTCCGCCAAACAAAAAAACTTTCTGGTTACGTTTGCATCTTGGCAAGAGTAACTGGCGTATAGAGTACCGATGTTTCTGAAATTGGGAAACGTCATTGTGCGTCAAATTTGGGTGCCGGAGGCTGGGAAGATAAAACTTGTGATGCCGGTGTTTGGGGGGAGAAATGGTGGCTCTGTGGTTTGGGACGCAATTACTTCTCCGATCTCATTGCCATCTCCGAATGCGCCCCAGATACTTTTTCACGGCCGAAAAAGTACCCCAAAAGGCCTAAAGTTTAAGTTCAGCGCACTGAATCAGGGTCGGATTGATTCGCATCCTGCTCAAGCAATCCTGAAAATTCGTCCTGAATTTTCCCCCTGAGAGCATCGATCAATTTGGCTTTGTTGATTCAGTGTTTCACCCCATTCAAATCAACTGCCAAACGAGGAAAACCATTCAAGGATGAATGGTTAGGCTTTTCCGGGCAGGACGCCCGTAAAAGCTGGTTCTGGAAAGCGCACGACCAAGCCAAACAAAAAGATTTTCTGGTTACGCTTGCATCTCTGCAAGAGTAACTGGCGCACTGAGCACGAATGCCGCTGAAACCGCGGAAAGAAATTGTGCGTCAAATCTGGGAGCCCAAGGCTGGAAATTAAAAAGACCGAATCAGTTCTTAAAGCATGGCAAGCCTTGCGACATCCGCCATTGTCTGACAATCTCAACAATACGCTCCGGTGTAGCATCTGCCGGATCATCTGGATAGTAAATCAGGTCTGAACCATCAGGGTGTTCTGTTATATCTTCAAAGTGATCGACTAAGGCATCCAGTTCACTTTCTGAAGAAGCATCAGCTTTGCAGATTTTCTGTAATAGCCGTAAAAATTCATCTTCAGAATATTCATTAATACTATTTTTCAAATTCACTTATTTGCCCTTATGTATATCTATATGATTCTTGGGGGTTGTGACACGAATATTATCAACATCATAGACTTTACCGCCATGCTGGATTTCCTCCACATGATGCAGTTCGAAAACTTTCCTACCACCAACCGAGTCTTTTTTCCTTGCACGAGGGGCATATCCTTTACTCATTCTCTCGACATTATTGTCTATAAATTGTGTTTTGAGTTCTGAATCTTTGGAAACCTCAACCCAGAACGCTTTCCGGAACTGGTCAAAACTACTGAACTCACGGCCTCTGAGCTGATCTGCAATTTGCGCCGGCACCGGAGAGCCTAACTCTTTTCCGGCAGCTTCTAACCACAGGCCGGTGATATCTTCACCGTTGCCGGTCACGACACCCGACTCGTTGCGAGGGCTTTCTTTATACACCACGTACAGCGGTGGTAATCCGGTCTCTGCCGGAAAGGGCTGATACAAAAAGAGCCACAATATAATGTGGCTCTCAATTCGCTTCGTTTGAAACAATCGTTTTATTGATGACTGAACACTATTTAGTAACGGTTTACTAATTCAATAATCTCAGAATCGACCCCGACAATGATGTTTAATAATTCCCGAACTGACCGTCCGCCTTCTCTCTTATCATCAGGATCAGCACCATATTCCAGCAATAACTTTACAACATCAAAATGACTAGGCTTCCTATCGAATGCCATTTTTAAAGCATCAACACCATCTTCGTTTCTGTGACCAATGAGTTTATCTGCGCCATTTTCTAACAACAGCCGCATCCCCTCTACGTTGCGTTGACGAACTGCAAAAAGTAGCGGTGTATAACCGTAGCTATCAATTGCGTTGACATCCAGCCCTTGGTCAATCAGAAACTGCACCGATTCAAGTGGTGTTCTTTCCTCTCGTTTTGTTGAGGGAGACATAAATACGTGATGCAGATATGTCCAGTGCTCTGATTCCGTGATTTCATGAATATCAGCACCTTTATCAATAAGCGCTCTGACTTCATCAATATCACCATCCAATACAGCATCGTATAATTCGTATTCGTAACTCATTATGTATTCCTGTTTTTCAAAAAAATTCGCATCTCTCTGAGAATTTTTCTTAAATCATCACTGTCCGGTTTCTCATTCACATGACTCAGATTTGTCTTGGCATCCTCAATCACAAAATAGTCAGGATGAGCGTTCACGAAATCATTTAATTCTTCCTGAGTCATCCCCATCTGATCAGCGGCTCTGAGTATCCGTCGGTTTTCCAGACCATATCTATGTCCATAATGCCAGTCAGTTAAAACATTACCATCTGAATCGGTGAAATGGCCATTTGCATCTTTGAAGGCTTCTTCCTCAATCTGTCTTTTGGTTTCAGCCCGAAGGGATGTTCGGTTCAGTTCCGGTTTGGGATACTTACTCGCGCCAAACTGACCATTCGGTTTGCGGATTTGATGGCTATACACCACATACAGCGGTGGTAACCCAGTCTCTGCCGGAAAAGTCAGAATATAGTCTTGCAGATCTGCATCAGCAATTGGGGTGATGTAGGTATTATCAAACTCTTGACCTTGCTCCGCTTGCGGATGGATCCAGATATCGAACTTTTCCATCTCCGGGATGGGATTAACCAGAATCGGTTTGCCGCCAAAATCGCCGCTAATCGGCACCCATTCAATGGTGATATCCGGCTCTAACTCAACAACAAATTTATCACCGACCCGTTTTACTTCACGCTTAGAAATATTCGTCCCATTGACGTGATAGCCGTAAATCCGACCTTTCGTATTGAAACCCAAGCGAATATTTGTTTCAACCGTGTCTTTATTACTCATATCAGCAGCGCTGTAGAGCGTACTGTCCGCTAATTTGTTCGGCACAAATGCAGCCAGAATGCCAGCTCTCCCGATAATTTTAATCGCCATTCCCGGCAGTTCTGCCAGCGCTGCACCACCAATACGCGTCAAAAAAGCTTCTTCAGAAGAAGCACTAATCCCCTGCCCGACGGCCAGTGTATAAGCCGCATAATCCCCCAGCGCAGAAAGCGACTCTCTTTGTGTACCGATGTCACACGTACCGTTTGGCACCAGCGCAGATTTGGCGAAACGGGAGGGTTTAACGGGCGGCTTGTTAAATGCGTTCTGCCATGCGGATGAAGGCAGTGGGATTTTATCCAGCTCCCGTAACCGCTCCTGACGCTGCCTGACCAGCCGCTCTGCTAAAGTGAGTTTCACAGGTTCGCGTTCGACATAAGGCTCGGTATACACAGAGGCATTCACACTGCCGGAATAAGATGAACCAATGCCATGATTGACCCATTCAACTCTGGCGGTATAAGCCTTGTTAGCCAGCAAATCGAGATGAGGCTCAACCTCGGGATTCACTCGCCAGTATAGATTGCCCCATTCATCCCGATCCCGAATCAGCAACGGAATCGATGGCACATCCGTCAGCAATACCTGATGACCGCTACGCAGCTGTTCAAGAAAATCTGCAAAGCGCATTCCGGCAGGCATGACAGATTTCACATCTGACTCACGTAAGGAGGCAAAATCCCCTTCAACTTGAGCAAATTCATAACGCATCAGATTATAGATTTGAGTGATTTGATAGTTCATTGACGTTGTTGACTGAGCCGTGATTGTTTTTATTGGTGAATGCTTATTGATAAAGTTATTTTCATATGAATCCACAATTATACTCAAATGGATTTATAAAACATGTTTAAATTTGGGGTTTTAATGGGGAGTGGTTATTTTTGGAATGGGAGTAACAGGAAGGCTCGGTTGAGGTGATTAAATTGTAGCTTGGTGTGTTCAATAGTAAATCTGTTGATTTGGTGCGCAATCCCGTTCCTCGCTCTCATCGCCATCTCTGACTGCGCCCCAGGTACTTTTTCAAGGCCGAAAAAGTACCCCAAAAGGCCTAGGTTTAAGTTCAGCACGCATAATCAGGGTCGCTTTTATTCGCTCCTGCTCACGAAAAGCTTAAAATTCATCCCTGAATTTTCCCCTGAGATCATCGATCAATTTGGCTTCGTTTTAAACATGTTTCACTTCACTCAAATCAACCACCCACCGAAGAAAACCATTCATGGAAGAATGGTTAGGCTTTTCCGGGCAGGACGCCCGTAAAAGCTGGTTCTGGACAACGCGCGACCAAACCAAATAAAAAAAGATTTTCTGGTTACGCTTGCATCTCTGTAAGAGTATGTTCCTGAAATCACTGACGCTGATTGTGCGTCAAACTGCAACGCCAATGGCTGAAAAAGTAAAAGGGTAATGCTGTGGTTTGGGACGCAATAACTTTCTTCGATTTCATTAGCATCCTCGAAAGCGCCCCAGTTCCTTTTGATGGATGCAAAAGGAACCAAAAGCATCTTTTCGAGTTCAGCACACGTAATCAGGGTCGGATTGATTCGCATCCTGCTCAAGCAATCCTGAAAAATCGTCCATGATTTTTCACCCTGAGAGCATCGAACAAGTTGGCTTCGCCTTAAAGAGATTTCATCCAATTCAAACAAACCACCAAACGAAGAAAACCATTCAAGGATGAATGGTTAGGCTTTTCCGGGCAGGACGCCCGTAAAAGCTGGTTCAGGACAACGCGCGACCAAGCCAAACAAAAAAAGATTTTCTGGTTACGCTTGCATCTCTGCAAGAGTAACTGGCGCACAGAGCACCAATGTTCCTGAAATCACTGACGCTGATTGTGCGTCAAATTTCGGTGCCGGAGGCTAGGCAAAGAAAACCATTCAGGGAGAATAATTAGGCAGAATCAATCCGCGCTAAACAAACCCGCTCCGCCAGCGCCTGTAAACGTCGGACTTCTGTCACCAGATAATTCAATTCTTCTGCGGTTATTTCGTAGTGCTCCGAATAACGGGCATCAATATAAGCGCGTTGCAAACGCCGAAAACTACGACGATGGAATTTGTTGTCCATCGGGAAAATCGTTGCAAACTCAGGGTCGATTTGCGAACAGAGTTTGCCCAGTTTTTCAATATTGTGGGATTTGGGTAGGTAATTAGTGCAGACGAGTAGAGTACAGGCTAAATAACGTTCCGTGACTTGGTGTAACATAAAGGCTGCGTGAATCAAATCATCCTCGGAAATAGAGAATTCATAATTACGAAAAAAGCGAAATGCTGAATAAGACCACTGCTCATAGTGTTTGCGAGCAATTTCCCGCAATTCAGATTCACTCAAATCGCCCGGCATAACCAACGGTTTCGGCGTTGCGGCAAACAGTTCAATGCCCTCTTCGCGGATATCCTTAAAAAAATAATGCCCCTGTTGCAAGCGTTCATTCACTTCCTGTAAATCGTGGACAATCAAACCCAACGGTGCGGATTTCACTTTGCGATCAATTTGCTCCTCAGCACGCTGCCAGACCACATCGTCCTCCACCAAAGCGGCCTTGTTCACAATCACCAGAATATCGTAATCACTGATATAACCATTGACCGGATCCTTAACCCAACTGCCTTTGGCATGGCTACCGAACAAGATGATTTTCAGAATACGAAATTCGCTCTTACTGCCGGTTTTGCCTTGCAGGTAATCTTCTAACGTGTCACGCAGAATGGTTGAAATCGTGGCCAGCTCATGCTGTTTATATTCGGGCAGATGGTCGAGGGAGGTTTTCATAATCGCCGCATTGAAGCTCGTTGTGGATGAATAGCGCTAGCATAAAAGAAGGCGCAGACAAAGAATACCATCACCCCCTGATTTATGCCTTTTACTGAGGAAAATGCGATTCAATTCAAAGCTATATTTGAGTTCGAATAAACGCATACATGGATAGCCTTAGTGGCTAGGTCAACACCAATGATCGTAGTACCCATGTCGTTCTCCCAAAGTTTTGACTTGCCTAAAAAGGTTAGTCGGTCATTAGAGCGAGAGTCCAATTATCTTGTTATGTGTTTACTCCAAAATCTCATAGTGACGTTCAACATTTACGGTCACTTTACCCCAATGAGATGCTTTGACTCTTTTCTGATGTTGTTCAAAAGCCACTTTATCCGTAAACTCTTCGTAAACGTCGAAGCGAAGGGGATTTTCCGAATTTTGGGTTACACTAAACATGATGCAACTCGGCTCTTCGAGAGTAAGACGCTTATGATGTACCAACCCTCTTTTAACTGATTCTAGTTCCGATTCAGGAATTAAAATAAAACCTTTCAATGTTACTTTTGACATGAATTTCCTTATGACGCATAACGCCCGCATCAACTGCCGAAGGTTAGTTTTCGGGCGCTTGTTATGCAAGACTACTATTTCAGATCGTTAGTAGACAGTACAAGGTCAATTGGAACACCTTGTTAGCAATTTTTAGTCAAGCTCACTCAAATTGTATACCTTATGGTATACACCTAAGCTTCTATTGAAATAGAAAATATCCACCCTGCTTGATGTTCGCAAGATTGTTCCTATTAAGAAGGCCATAGTAGATGGTACGCCTAGTAAGATTGAAACTGAGCTTTCATTATTTAACTCTTCTGAAATTACACTGCTAATTTCTTGAGCTATTAACATCCACTGGCTGCTGAGTGGGATATGACCTTCTTCACCTTTCATTCCCAACCGAATAACTTTCGTTCCGTTTTCAATTGGATAAGGTTTAGGCAGCCTGTGACCTGTAAAATCTAGAACAATGAGAGTTTTATCATGCGAATCACTATCATCTTTTTCTTTTATCTCAATGTACTTTAGCTCGGTTATTTTTCGATTGAGGATATGATAGCCATCTTCGGCAGTAGCAACCTCTTCGCTACTATGAACTCTTTTGTACGGATTCTTAACCATTCCCGCATGCTGATGGACTGTAAAAGGTACTCTGCCGGCAAATAGAGCACCAACTCCTAGGGCTATCGGTGCGGGGGCAGCCACAAAAATGTGATATAAGGGCTGAGCTTCAATACGATTGGATAAGTGATCAAAATGATTCGAAATTTCTCTCGCCTTATGTATCCAATCTGAAGATTTATCGCTTAGTTTTGATGAGTCGAAAAAAGCCCAATCTTGTCGATGAATTTTGAAGTTATTCTGAATACCTTCCCAAGCGACACCCTCTCTTTTGATATGAGCCTCCTGTTGCTTAACAGCACTAATATACCACTCGTGGTTTTGAGCAAGGCATATGAAGTAAGGCAATGGAATTGCACTATATGTCTGCGATGAAAACGTCCATGTTTTATAGATATGAGATACTAAATATATAGAAATTAAAGCAATTGGAATTAACTTTAGCGGCTCAAATTTTACGGCAAGGAAACTATCAACAACTAATGCCGACAGTGTTGCAAGAGCTGTAAGAAATGCCAGCAATTCTGTTTTCCAAATATTCTTCAAAAAATAATTAAACACTGTGATCTCTCAGGTTTGATTACTAACAGTTCATTATACAGAACCACTCTATAGGAATGCTTCTGTATAACTTACCGCCAACCAATGAAACTTCTGTCCTAATCGTATGAAAAGACAGACAAAATGTCGGTAAAAAACATCACTACGTCAGAAACCACAGCACAACACTGTCTAATTTGCTCACAAATGATTGACTAGCGTTCCCACCCGCCATACACATCTCGGATAAGTCCCATTTGTTTGCAAGTAAGCATCTGAATACTCTACATAGCATTGAATATGTTACAGAAAACCGCCAGAAAAAATTGACACAAACATGACATTTTTTGATTTAGGTTGTTTTTCTAGCTTTTGCTATGTTTCACCCAACTCAAATCAACCACCCACCGAAGAAAACCATTCAAGGAAGAATGGTTAGGCTTTTCCGGGCAGGACGCCCGTAAAAGCTGATTCTGGCAAGCGATCACCCAAGCCAAACAAAAAAAGATCTTCTGGTTACTCTTGCATCTTGGCAAGAGTAACTGGCGCACTGAGCACCAATGCCTCTGAAATTGAGGAACGCAATTGTGCGTCAAACTGCAACGCCGGAGGCTGGAAAAGTAAAAGGATGATGCTGAGTTTGGGACGCAATCAAGTTCATCGGTTTCATTAGCATCTTCGACTGCGCCCCAGGTACTTTTTCACGGCCGAAAAAGTACCTCAAAAGGCCTAGGGGTTGAGTTCAGCGCGCGTAATCAGGGTCGGATTGATTCGCATCCTGCTCAAGCAATCCTGAAAAATCGTCCATGATTTTTCACCCTGAGAGCATCGATCAATTGAGCTTTGTTGATTCAATGTTTCACGCTATTCAAATCAACCACCAAACAAAGAAAACCATTCAAGGAAGAATGGTTAGGCTTTTCCGGGCAGGACGCCCGTAAAAGCTGGTTCTGGAAAGCGATCACCCAAGCCAAACAAAAAAGATTTTCTGGTTCATCTTTCATCTCTGAAAGATGAACTGGCGCACTGAGCACTAATGCCGCTGAAATCACTGACGCTGATTGTGCGTCAAATTAGGGAGCCGGAGGATAAGATCAAAATCGCTCTAGAGCACTCAAGCCCCTATATCTCTAAAACCGAGAACTCATTCTGCAGTCATATTAGAGAATCACGGCAGTGAATTTCAGTGACTTGCGCCCCGATGATGGGCGTTAACATCAGGACAAGATCGCGCCCCGTCTACCCCATAGCCAGCCTTCCACCACAACGAAATACCAACACTTCGAATGTACTGATTCAACCCTGTGACCTGTGCGAGAAGTGGCCCTATAAGGTGCGGGGGCTAAGACCGACACTTCAACATCAGCAATAGAAACTAACAAAATAAGTATTGCATTGATCGTTAATTTTTCGTCATATTTAGGTTTCATAGACTTCCATCTCTGCCCATAATATTTAGGATAATCACCGTCGTTCTAGTTGATGCCATGATGCCTCCGACACAATGATGCATCACTTTCGTGTGGCAGCCCCTCGCCAGAGGAAAATTCATCTCATTGATTATAAAATAAGGACTAAAAAACGAGTGATAGATAAGGTAATACACGATTTTCTAGTGATTTGGGCGACCATTGATCCAATTGGGACGATGGCGCTGTTTGCTGGTATGACGGTCAAATTCTCAGCCAGAGAACGCAGAAAAACCGCATACAAGACTATTTTTTATGCCGCACTGATTTTAATGGGTGCAATTGTTGTCGGGCAGTTACTGCTTGGAGCAATGGGAATCAGCCTGATTTCATTTCAGGTCGCGGGGGGCGTTATTCTGTTCCTGTTCGGGCTACAGATGATTTTTTCCAATGGGAATCAGGAAGAGGCGAGAGAACCGTTGCATGATATTGCGGTGTTCCCACTCGCGATTCCTGCTACTGCGTCGCCCGGAGCAATTTTGGCGGTCATCCTGATTACGGATAACAATATTTATACGATCCAAGAGCAGATTATCACGTCACTTATGATGTTGAGCGTCTTAGCCACGACACTGGTTTTACTGATTTTCTCGGGCAAAATTATCAGAATCATCGGCATTGGCGGAGCGTCTCTGCTGACCCGAGTCATGGGCATGATACTGGCAGCGTTGTCTGTCGAGTTTATTATGGAAGCTATTGGCATCAGTAAATGGGTCGGGGCATAATTAGACTTTTAGCATCAAGGAGGATGCATGATAATCAGAGATTTTCATTTAAATGATTCAGCGGCAATCACCACGATTTACAATCATTTTATCCGTGATACAACCATCACCTTTGAAGAGCAGCCCTTATCAGTCGATCAAATGTCCGCACGGCTGCAAAAGATATTGGACACAAGTTTCCCATGTCTTGTTTTAGAAGTTGATCATGAAGTGATTGGGTATGCTTATGCCAGCCCTTGGCATGTCCGTTCTGCATACAGATTTACCGTAGAATCGACCATTTACTTAGCGCCTACGGCTGTAGGAAAGGGCTTCGGACGTACATTATATTGCAAGCTTATCGAGCGCCTGAAACAGCAAGGGATTAAAAACGTAATGGGTGTGATTGCCCTGCCGAACCGACCCAGTGTTCGGTTACATGAATCTTTGGGGTTCAATCAGGTCGGTGAGTTCCACGATATCGGCTTCAAGTTTAATCGCCACATTTCCGTCGGCTACTGGCAACTGGAAATTGATGCCAGCATGCGGCAAAGAGATTGATGTTATCGCTATGTACGTACAGCATGATGGGTGCAGCGACTTTCACGAAGGAAACAGATTCACATGATTGATTTCAGTATCTTACCGCTCTTCTTTATCTCCGTTTTTTTCCTCGTGATCTCTCCCGGGCCGGATTTATTGTTGATTTCAACATACGCTTCTATCCGTGGGTTTCACGCCGGAGTCGCCATCGCTTTAGGGATATTGATTGCAGGGCTCGTTCAGACAACGCTGGTCGCTTTTGGTCTTGGTCAACTGATGCAGACCGTCCCGGTTATCGCCTTGGGCGTTAAAATTATGGGTGCCTTATACCTTGCCTGGCTGGGTTTGAGGATGCTGAAATCATGGTTTCGGCGTGACATGGTTGTCAAAAATGATGCGCAGACCCGCTCATTGAGCATGACGCAACTGATGTGTCAGGGCCTTTGGAATAATCTCATGAACCCGAAAGCACTGTTATTCTTCAGTATGTTCCTGCCACAATTTACCAGTTCACAATTTGAACTGACGTCGCAAATTCTCGTACTGGGTTTATTGCTCAGTGTGACAGCTTTCGTCATGAATATATTGTTTGCGCTGATATTCAGCAAACTGAGTGCTTATTTCGAGGGCAAATTGACTTTGGGACGTCATGTCGATGGCCTGCTCGGCATCATATTTTTGGGGCTGGCGACCCGTTTGGTGACCAGTAAGTAATCTCACATAAACCAATGATGGTATGACTGATATATTGAACAGAGTGAATATAGTTGATTTTGATTCGACTCACAGTTAGCACGATGAATGCGGTCTACACTAAATACGCTTTTTCATCAGAAGGATAACGTGATGACGACAAGATCAACCGGACGCTTTTTGATTTTACTCCTGTTAGTTCCCTTTATCAGTGTTGCATCGACCCATTCCAGCCCATCACTTTCAATTGATATGACCCATTCCTGGGCGGGCTATGCTTGTGTGATTCTCTTCGTGCTCGCCTACATTACGGTCACTTTTGAAGAAGCCATCAAGCTCAAAAAATCGAAACCGGTTCTATTGGCTGCCGGGATTATCTGGGCCATTATCGGTTTCTCTTATCAACAAATTGATCAAATTGAAGTCGCCAAAGCAGCTTTCGAGAAAAATTTGCTGGAATATGCTGAACTGTTGCTCTTCCTCTTGGTGGCGATGACGTACATCAACGCTATGGAAGAACGGCGCTTATTTGACACATTACGTTCATGGATGGTCAGTAAAGGGTTCAGCTACGCAACTTTGTTCTGGCTGACCGGTTTACTCGCTTTTTTCATTTCTCCGGTCGCAGATAACTTAACTACAGCTCTGTTGATGTGTGCTGTGGTGATGAAAGTCAGTGAAAATAATCCGTCTTTCGTCAACCTGTGTTGTATCAATATCGTCATTGCCGCCAATGCCGGCGGTGCGTTCAGTCCGTTCGGAGACATTACCACCTTGATGGTCTGGCAGGCGGGCATGGCCAGTTTTCTCCACTTTTTTGACCTCTTCGTACCGTCGGTCGTCAATTACCTCGTGCCGGCCATATTCATGTCATGCTTTTTACCCAAAGGCCGTCCGGATCTCGTTCAAGAACGTATCGACCCCAAACGGGGTGCAAAACGGATTGTGGCCTTGTTTTTACTGACGATTCTCACCGCGGTCAGTTTTCACGCCTTATTCGAATTCCCACCCGTTGTTGGTATGATGATGGGATTGGCTTATCTCCAGTTTTTCGGCTACTACCTCCAAAAATCCCTGCCCCGTTTTCTCGCTCAACAGAAAGCCCTCGCACAGGCCAATCATGATGAAACAACCCTGAAGCGGCTGGGTTCAATTGTGCCTTTTGATGTCTTTAAACGGATTTCGCATGCCGAATGGGATACCTTGCTGTTTTTCTATGGCATCGTCATGAGTGTTGGTGGCCTTAGTCTGTTGGGCTATCTCAGCCTGATTTCGGGCACCATTTATCCGCATTGGGGAGCCGAATGGGCGAATATCTTTATGGGCGCACTCTCCGCGATTATCGATAACATCCCGATTATGTATGCCGTACTCACTATGGACCCGGTGATGTCCACCGGTAACTGGCTCCTCATTACCCTGACGGCCGGTGTCGGCGGCAGTATGTTATCGATTGGTTCTGCTGCGGGTGTTGCTCTCATGGGTGCCGCTCACGGACAGTATACATTTTTGAGTCATTTGCGGTGGACGCCCATCATTGCTTTAGGTTATGCCGCCAGTATTGCGACTCATATGTGGCTCAATCAAGCGCAATTCTGAGTGTGAGTATCCGTTCAGGATGGCAAATAACTTATTGAATATATATTAATATTCATTCTATCTCAGATCGGATAGACTATTCTCTGACCATCTCTGACAATACGATACAGAGGTTCACAGGAGAGACTTTATCAAGGACAGGATCATGAACACCATTCGCTTCGGCAACCGGAAAATCACACCTTCAAAAGTTGTATGTGTCGGCAGAAATTATATCGAACATATTCATGAATTAGATAATGCCGTTCCTGAACAGATGGTGGTGTTCCATAAACCCAACAGTAGTATCACTGCTCAACTGCATGCCTTCCATGAAGAACCACTTCACTATGAAACCGAAATCTGCTTTTTGGTCAAAAATAACCGTTTTCACGGTGTCGGGCTCGGGTTGGATCTCACCAAAAGAAACCTGCAATCCCGGCTCAAGCAACAGGGGTTACCCTGGGAGCGGGCTAAAGCATTCAACGGCTCGGCCGTATTCAGCAAGTTTATTGCCTTAAGAGATATTGATATCGAGACGCTAAATCTGGAATTACTGATCAATTGCGTCCGCATTCAGCATGGCCGGGTCACGCAAATGATGTATTCACCCGATACAATTTTGCAGGAGTTGCAAAGTTACACCACACTGGAAGACGGGGATATTGTCATGACCGGAACCCCCAAAGGTGTGGGGATTGTCCAAACGGGGGATATTTTTCTTGCACGGCTGAAAAGTGAGGAAAAAACCTTAATCGAAATTGAATGGGTCGCTCAGTAACCCGACCATTACGCCGGGAAAACTACCAGATGAAGTACCAGAAACACCATCATGCTCAACACGGTTGTCAGTAAAACATTCTTGGTTTTCCAAGAGATGATCCCCGCCGTCAGTGCTCCCCATAAATAAGGGTTGTGCCAGTCGATCCATAACGACTTTTCCGGCATGAATACAATCGGTGCCCAGATCACGGTTAAGATGGCCGGACCGGAATAGCTCAAAAACCGATGTAAATGAGGGCCTAAACGCAATGGCAATTTAGGTTCTAAAAAGAGATAGCGGCTGAGAAACACCACCCCTGCCATAGCTACAATTTGGATGAGCACCATACTATTTCCTCTCAAGATAAGTTTCAGTCACATAACCGGCGATCATCGCAGACAGACTGGCGATCACCAAACTTCCTTCCACTTGATACAAATTCAGCGTTACCGACATCACAAGGCTGGTCAGAACAGAGACTGTTACCGGTACCGTTTTGACATTCGGAATAACAATCGCAATGAACGTCGCTGCAATTGCGAAATCAAGCCCCAGCGAACTCAGTTGCGGAATCGCATGACCCGCAACAATACCGACGAGTGTTGCGAGGTTCCACCACAAATAAAAGCTCAATCCGGCCCCGAATGCATACCAGCGGTTAAAGCGGGCATCCTCCTGGTGGTTGAGTAAAGCGAACAGTTCATCGGTCAGTAAAAATCCCAGGATGACCCGCCAGCGCAGCGGCATTGGGCTGATTTTCGAGCGCATCGACACACTGTAGAGAAAATGGCGTGAGGTAATAAAAAAGACCGTCAAGAGCAGAGAGAATAATCCGGCACCGGCTTTTAGCATCCCAGTGGCAACCAACTGGGCAGAACCGGCAAATAAAATCGCAGATAACGCTTGGCTTTCCATAACGGTTAACCCGGATTCGACCGCAAAAGATCCCGCCAGCAGCCCCCAAGGTAACACGGCAATACTTAAAGGCATCATCGCAAGCGAGCCTCGGAAAAATAGTCTTACCGGTGTATCTGATGCCTGATGCGCTTCTGTAATCATCGTCATGGCTTTATTATTCCTCACTTAAACAGATGTCCGTTCCGCTCGACGGAACGGATGATTATAATCAATCAAAAAATCAATATCACCACAGACTTTTAGAGACGGATTAAGAGTCATTTCCCTACCCTGCCACTGTCGTTTTTGTCCTATCATAATCAACCCTGCATAAAAAAGATTGTACGTTATTGCTATTCGTTATTTGAATCCGTGATTTAAATAAGGACGCAAACTAAGATCAAAACCATAAAAACACCCCCAATAATTCGTGTCCAACTATTGGGGGTCAGTTCATTTGGGCCGGATTTTTATTTCCCGGAGTATCTCCGGAATTCAAGGGCACAATGTGCCATTGAATACTCAACTGATTTAATTGGGTTCAACAAAGAACGGTTCCATACTGATAACCGCATTATCGGCTGAACAATGGAAATCAATATAAGATTTGCCGCGCTCAAGGGTATAACACGCATCAATGAAGTCATCATCATCAACAAACACGGAATCAGGCATCGCTGCAATCACACGACTGGTAATTTCCGCAATCGCAGATGAAGGTGTCCAGCCAGCCAGAGAACCGGCTTCTCCGACAGCCGCCACCAGCGCTTGAACCAACGTTTTGTAATTGGTTCCTGAATCATGTTCGTACATGAGCATGTCAACGACCCGATAATTATATTCCGACCAATTAATCACGATTTGATTGGGATAATAGTTGGTCTCTTTGTAATCCAGATAAGGCATTTCAACAGCTATGATTTGTGGTTCATTACCACTCAAAACACCAGTGACAACGCTATAAACTTCTGCTGCTCCTTTAATCCAGGGTTCACGCACATTGTTGACGTTCACTTTGGTTAATTTGGTAGCATCAAAACCAGTTGCTTCATTTGCTGGTGCACTGAAGTGAGGTGTATGCGATGTTTTTGCCTGTAAGCCGTTTTCCTGTAACAGTGTATTTAGTTTTTTGACACTCTCTTTCATGGCGTAATAACCGTTGTCATCCACTACCAGCACCGGGACGCTGGGTTCCTGATCGACAGCCAGCGATACTTTGTCGCCGCTGAGGGTATAACCCACGATTTTAGTCCATGAATCTTCATCACCGGATGGCGGATATGCGACCACCAGATCAGTCATATCATCATCCAGCGCACGATCTGAAGGCAGGAATAACCACATTTCCATCGTTTCATCAATTGACTGATGTGCCAGCATACTTTGCGGGGCTAAAAATGTGTTTACCCGTATCGGTGTATGTGAGCGTTCGATCTGTATAATTTGCTGATTCAAATGACCTGAATCATGTAACTGAGATGCCAACCGGGCTGCAATCGAATCTTTATCGACCGCGAAAGCGCTCATGGAAATGAAAGACGCTGCAGCACACAATGCGATGGATATCGTATTTTTTAGTTTCATGGTTTCTCCATTGTTCCAATACCGTATTTAACAACATATGCTTATGAATTCATATATCATATCAAACCATAACACGATAATTTTCTTTACTGTAAAAAATTCGATAAACCGGAAGAAAAATACGACAGCGCATCACAATGTTTTATAGCAGATAAAATAACCGGGCATTTTATCTTCTGTTTGCTGAGATGTTCCTTTAATCTGTATTGAATGAATGTTCAGATGGCTTTCAATTAAAAGATTCAATATAACCGATAATAATTCAGAGGAAAGTAAATCACCTTATGCTGAAATGGACGATCGATCAGGATATTATTTTATACCAGTTGCATGAATCACTTGCGCCCCGATACGCTGAACTCGTACAAGAAAATAAACAATACCTCTCACAATGGTTAAACTGGCCTAGAGTTTGTCGTACCCCTGATGATTTCAAAACTTTTATTCAAGGTTCACTTTATAAATATATTGATGGTGATGGTCTGGATTGCGCAATTGAGTTTCGAGGAGAGCTGGTCGGAAATATTGGTTTTAATACGATTGACCATGAACTGAAAAAAGCCGAAATCGGTTACTGGATCGGTCAGCAATATCAGGGAAACGGAATTATTACCCGCGCCTGTCGTTTTTTAATTGCCTACGCATTCGAAACACTCAATGTCGAAAAAGTTCAAATTGCGGTCGCTGAAGATAACCGACCGAGCAGAGCCGTCTGCGAACGGTTAGGTATGACTCTGGAAGGTATAATCAGCCATCAGGAAAAAGTCGGAGACCGAATTCTGAGTCATGCGATTTACGGTATGTTCTCACCAAATATAAGCTCACCCAATATAAGCCCATCGAACGTAAGTCCGTCGAAATAAGCCCATATCACCATCACCATCACCATCACCATCAAATCCACTCATATCGGTTACCCGTTCGCCTGTTAACCGACTGTGTTTCAAATTCATCAATCCCCAGAATTTTTACGTCTCCTAGACAAACGCGCTCTTGAACCAACTATTATGTATAAATAAATACATAAAGATTCTATTGGTGAATATATGAAACAGCTTCTCATAATTGTCGTCACATGCATTGTTTTATCCGGCTGCCAGTTGACCCGGGTTGAAGGAGAAATTAACGACACCAAGGTGAAAGTGAACACCACGGAAACAAATAGCAAAGGGAAGTTCTGCCCGCCGGGACAGGCTAAGAAAGGAAATTGCTAAACAGGCTTTCAATTGTGTGGTTATTGACCGAAACCCGCTTGTGTCGACGGGTTTCGGTCAGCTTAGTTATTTTCCCGTGTTTTTTCGGCAGGCAGTGGTAGCGGATAAGCCTGACGCATAAACTGGATAAAGGCTTGCAAAGCGCTGGAAGTATGTCGGTGACGTGGATAACAGAGATGCCACCCCGGAAAGAATGGGCAGAAATCATCCAGAACAGACAATAGCTCGCCTCTTTCCAGCCAAGGCCTGAGTTTGTCTTCCGTCCAGAAAACAATCCCCTGATGCTCACATGCCGCTGTCACGGCCAGCTCTCTGCTGGTGGTGATCAATGGCCCGTCAACGGCCATTGAAAACCAGTGCCCGTGCTGGAAAAACTCCCACCGGTACACAGCCCTGTCACCGGAAAGACGCCAGTTGAGACACAGATGATCACGCAAGTCAGCCGGAGTTTCAGGCCGGCCATATGTCTGTAGATACTGAGGCGAAGCCGCAGCACACATGCGGACTTTCGGTCCGATCGGGTAGGCTATCATGTCTTGCTCAACAAACTCCCACAACCGGATCCCGGCATCAAACCCATCAGCCACCAAATCAATCACAGCATCTTCAACCAGAATATCCAGCACGATATCGGGGTATGCCCGATAAAACTGCCCTAAAACCGGCTGTAAGATCGCATCAGCCGCAGCTGTGGTCAGGTGCAACCGAACCGTGCCAGCCAGCGCGCCCGACTGAGTCTGTACTTCATTGAACGCAGCTTCGATTTCATCCAGTGCCGGCCGCAGGCGCTGATAAAACCGCAACCCGATTTCCGTCAGTCCCACACTGCGCGTCGTCCGGTTAAACAGCCGACTGCCCAGATTATCTTCCAAACGTTTAATAATCTGACTCAAGGCCGAGGGCGTGATGCGTAATACCTTCGCGGCAGCAGAGAAACTCCCCTGTTCAGCAACGGCTTTGAACGCTTTCATTTCTGTATATTCACTGCTTTTCATTGATATAGCTCTTGAGATAAATGGGGTTCATATCGATAGACGTGAGATAATTATCAATCTTATCCTTCATAGTTAATGAATATTCTGAAGTATTAATAAACAATGTCAATGTGCGCATAATAACCCTGTTCATCAATGATTAAGGATACACACATGCTAAAGCGTCATTTAGGAAGTCAGGGTCTACAAGTTTCAGCGTTAGGATTGGGCTGTATGGGAATGAGCCATGCTTATGGGGGTTATGATGAAAGTGCATCGTTTGCCACACTCAATCATGCGCTGGAACAAGGCGTTAATTTTTTCGATACCGCTGAAATGTATGGGCCATATACCAATGAAATATTACTGGGGAAATGGCTCAAATCGCTGAAAGGTCAACGGCAAGAACTCGTCATTGCGACAAAATTTGGTTTTGATATCCGTGACGGCGCTTTTCCCGGACTCAACAGTCGCCCGGAACATATCCGGGAGGTGGTGGATGCCTCTCTGCAACGGCTCCAGACCGATTATATCGATATTCTCTATCAACACCGGGTGGATCCTAACGTCCCGATTGAAGACGTTGCAGGGACAGTCGCCGAATTGATTGAGGCGGGGAAAGTTCGCCATTTTGGTTTATCTGAAGCGGCACCGGAAACCATCCGTAAAGCTCACCAAACCTGTCCGGTTTCGGTGCTACAAAGCGAATATTCGCTGTGGGAACGCCATCTGGAACACGAAACGCTGCCACTACTGCGCGAGCTGGGGATAGGCTTAGTGCCATTCAGCCCCTTGGGACGGGGATTCTTGAGCGGTGATACCAAACCCGCTTCCGCCTACGCTAAGAATGACTTTCGCGCTTGGGGCGATCCACGGCTAAGTGACGAGAATTACGCCACCAACCTGCGGCTGGTTGATGCGATCCGTCAGCTCGCCACAGACAAGGCCACGACGCCAGCCAGAATCGCACTGGCTTGGTTACTCCATCAGGGCGACGATATTGTACCGATACCGGGCTGTCGACGGATTGCTCACCTTGATGACAACATTGGTGCCGCCGAGCTCCGTCTCCAAGCCGATGAAGTACGTCAGCTCAGTGAGATCACCGCGCAACTCGGTGTTGCAGGAGAACGATACACGACTGAATTTGCCCGCTTTACGGACCAGTAAAGTCATACAATCACAACGGTTCCTGAATACTCCTGCTCCGACCAATGAGCCGCTTGAGGCTCATTGGCTACCAGTTGCCATCATCGTCCCGGAGATAGTTGCCAGCGCAGCTTCAATACCATCCATCGCTAAGCTCACTTTTGCACTGGCTTTCCGGAATGGCCTGAGTGCATAAATCGTTTCACACCGATCAAACGGGTCATCCATCACTTTGACAAGCTCCCCAGAGGCAATTGCGGCCGCAACCACCCAATTCGGTAAGCAGCAAACGCCAATGCCTGCCATTGCCAGCATCAGCTGAGCATGAAAATCGTCACATCTGGCCGCGATAACATTTGATTTTTCCAGTCCTTTCCAACACAGCGAGTTGTACTCGGCGCATTTATCAATCAGCGGTAAATGGTTTAACTGGCCAATCTGCTCAGCGGAATAGCGGGACAATAAAGCAGGACTGGCACAGATATGCCACGTTTGAGTCCCCACTTTTTGGGGATATAAGCTACTGTTTGGCTGTTCCCCGACGCGAATGGCTAAGTCCAGACGTTCTACAATCGGATCAATCAGTCTTTCCGTTAAATTCAAATGAATATCAATATTCATCCCTTGCCGGTGACACTGAGCAAGAAAAGGGATGACGATCATTTTGCCAAATGTCGGCAGACAGCTCATGCGGATAACGCCGGATGTCGACTGCTCGATTGAACGAATCGTCTCAATCGTATCGGCAATATCTTTTAACAACGGCTGCGACCTTTCATAAAGATATCGGCCCGCTTCCGTTAACCCTAAAAAACGGCTTGAACGAATCAGTAACTTCGCTTTGATGAGTTGCTCCAGTTGGTCAATCTGCCTGGTGACCGTTGAGACATGCACACCAATATGCGCGGCAGCTTTCGAAAAACTGCCCTGATCAACAACCGTTGAAAATAAAAAAAGCTGCTCTGAACTGGGATAATGATTCACGGGTTTGCACCTTACGCAAAGCTGTATTGCAAGAATCTTTATATTAATCCGGTGGCATTTGAATACAATCCCTAATACCGTTCAAACAATATGTACTCAAGATGCACAACGTCCAATCCCAACAATCACAAATAAAAAAACTGATCCTAATCATCACGATTTTAGGTCAGGCATCGATTGCGTTATATCTGCCTGCATTGCCCGAGAGCAGTCGTGGTCTGGTGATTGATGAATTCCAAACCAAATTAACCGTAACATGCTTCATTATCGGTTTTGGTATATCTCCGATGTTTTTCGGCCCTATTTCTGACCGTATCGGGAGAAAACCGATTCTGTTCACCGCTTTATTACTGGCGCTAGTCGGATTTGTCGGCAATATATTCAGTTCGACTTTTGAAATTTTCACCTTGTGCCGAATTTTGGAAGGGCTGGGATGTGGTGGATTACTGACCAGTGGACGTTCCATTGTCAGGGATGTTTTCTCCGGAAAAGAGCTGGCGAGTGCTTCATCCTATCTCTCGATGGGATTTGCGCTGGGCTTTGGATTAAGCCCGGTGATTGGCGGTCTGCTGACCAAGACCTTTCACTGGACCTCCGTTTTTATTTTTCTGGCTCTGTTTGATCTGTTTATCATGGTCTTGTGTTTTTTCTATCTTCCGGAAACCAAAACAGCAACACCTGAAAAACAGCAGGACAATTTATTAAAAATAACCCTGAAGGATTATCTTCATGCGATATCCAATTCGCAGTTTATGATCAATGTATTGGGGGGATTTTTTGCCTACTGTATTGTGATTTCCTACAATCTCATGACACCATTTTTAGTTCAGGAACATTTTAACTTCTCTCCGGATGAGTATGGATATCTCGCTGTTCTTATCGGGGTCCCCTATTATCTGGCAGCATCGATGAACCGTAAGATTGTCCTGAAACACGGCATTTACTTTTCATGTATGATCGGGAGTATATTTATTCTCACTGCCGGGGCAGCCATGCTCTTTGCCAATCTGAACGGATACCAAAATATTTATGTATTGATTATCCCATTCATGATTGCAACATTCGGTCAGGCACTGATATTCAGTAATACGATAGCATCGGCACTGCAACTGTTTCCGGCCACATCCGGCGGTAGAATGAGTGCGCTCTACAGTAGCTTGCAGATGATTCTGGTCAGCCTGACATCAACCTACTTTGCCCGTTTGCCCGATAACAATACGATCTATCTAGCGACTGTTGTGCTCTGTATAGGGGGATTCTGTCTGATTTTTATTATGCTCTCGGAAAAACTCAAAACATGCAGACAGCCAGAGAAGCGATAGTCTAAGGCCCTCACGAATACAATGATTCGTGCCATTATTCCATCTCTGAAAACGCCACACTGACCGCTTCCAGGACTTGTGGATAGAACTGAGTAAAGTTCTCAGACAAATGTTGATAATGTGTCTTCAGCGATGGAATACAACTGGTGAGCGCTTGCATCCGGGGTGAGCGACGAGACATCCGCTGTAAAGCAAACTCAATATTATCGAATTCAGCATAAGACTCCAGCCAGCGCCCTTGCCACATCCGTTGGTGAACCTGCATAAAAGATTCCGGCGGCGTAAACGTCAACTCTTGCTCAATTTGCCCATGCACGGTTTGGCAAAATGTATCGAGTGGGTGGTCATGTAAATCATGCCAGTCACGGGCTAAACAGTGATCCCAGAATAAATCGAGTCCGATGGGGGCAAAACGGCGGCTCTCTGCCGGGAAACAAGACTTCAGTGCCTGCACCACGGGATGTCGATCCGTATATGCATCAACAAAGCGATGTAAGCGGATCCCCTTAACGATTAATTCCGGGTAGCGTCCCTGCGGATCACCTTTGACGAAATCCCCCAGCAGGTTTCCCAGCGGGCTCGACTGACAGACTTGAGCAAGATGCAAGTGCGCTAAAAAATTCATAATCTTTACCACCGTAATTCAAGATGTTTCATCAAACCATAAAACGGGATGATTCACTAGAATAGTCATGACTATCAATACCACTCATATATACAATACCACCCTATGCATAGCACCATAGATTAACTCGCCCAAATCATCAGATATAAATATACATTAGTAATATACATTTATATTTGATACACATCAGAACGCTTATTTTCATAAAAATCATAAAAAAATCAAATAAAAACAACATGTAATAGTAAGAGTTCTGCAATCTAATATTCATCTTTTCCTTCTAACTTACTCCAGTCATTACAAAAAAGAGCAAAGAAGCTCAATCACAATGGAATAAGGTAAACAAGATGAAAAAAGCAGTTCTGACAACAGCCATTCTCACAGCATTGGTATCCGGCTCTTCTATTGCTGCCACAGTCTATGATAGCAAAGGCACGACCCTGAAAGTGGGTGGTCGTGCTGAAGCGCGTTTCAATCTTTCCGACGAAAATGAGTCTACTAAAAATAGCCGTTTTAAAGACAAATCTCGGGCTCGGGTTAACTTAGTCGGAAAAACAGCGCTCTCTGATGATTTATATGGCTTTGGTAAATATGAAGCTGAACTCAATAATAGCAGCAGCAAAGGAGACGGGGATGGCGATAACCTGACCAACCGTTATTTCTATGCTGGTATGGGCACAAACATTGGAGAGTTCTCCTATGGTAAGCAAGATTCAGCTCAGGTACAGGTGACAAACTTTACGGATCTGATGAACACATTTGATGAAGAAGCTGCTGACCTTGTCGATGGTAATAAAGACAAGCGTGACAACAACTTTGTTTATTCCGGTCAATTCGATGCGCTGAGTCTTCAGGCGAACTATATTGCCTCAGACGAGAAAGACAATGATAGTTTCGGTATCTCTGCTGTGTATGGTTTTACTGAAAATCTGACCGTTGGTCTGGGCTATGTGACTCAAGACAATGGCTCTAACTCTGAAGACCAATTCAATATCGGCGGACAATTTAAACTGGATGCATTAACACTGGGAGCCCTATACGGCACTGGTACAGCCGTTTCCGACGGTAAAGAAGTTGATGCCGATGACTATGAGCTGGGTGCAAAATACAAACTGGGCAAAACCTCACTGATCGCTGTATATAACTTCCAGGAAGTGGATAACAAGGATACGGTCGATCATCTTGCACTGGAAGTCGAGCATAAATTCAATGGTAATCTGCGTGTTTATACCGGCTACAAGTTTGAACAGCTGGAGAACACGGACGATCAACTCCAAGCGGGTATTCGTTACGATTTCTAACCCCAACGAACAGAACCCTATAATCCACGATTGGTCAGGCAGAGATGCCTGACCTTTTTTATGGTCAGGCCGTCGTGACACGGCGCTCACTGCACCATTTCATCACAGTTTTGCCCCATTGTAACGCACCTGTCAAAGTGCGCCATAACAGAAAAACAAATAAATAATTGATTTAATTAACATTAATAACTTGGCACAATCTCTGCAATCTATTCAGTGACAAATGCAGGCAGCGTTTGTGCTTCTTTCACAGTGATATGGCAGAATCACTGGTCACTTCATGTTCTTTGCCTCCCTTTTATCAGGGAGGTTTTTTTTTTAACGGCTATAACGGCTATTTTAAGGGGAATGTCGTCGCTGACTCAGCGCCAGACGCCAACGTCCATCATATTATTTGCGCTTTGGCTGAGTATACGTTTTACCCGCGGCCTGATAGGTTTCTTTCCCTTTGATACTGAACTGCGTATCGAAAAACCAAGCCACAAACCGAATCACATCATCCCCTTCAGTCATCACGTATTCAGCAAGCTCTTCAGGCGTTCCCGATTCATCTTCTTGGATGGTCACATGATAAATACGTTGCTCACCCTCAATCTCTGCAATCATAAATTGCCCGCTTAAAGCTTCAGCCGCTGAAGCAATTTCTGCTTCGTCAACCTGCTTCAAATAGGCAAGTGCGAGCGGTAAACTTCCGGTCTCACAGGCCTGCTTCACCATCTGTTCAAAATCATGCTGTAACATTTTTATTTCCGTCTCTGTTTTTTGCTGGCGTCAAATCATCCCGACATGCAAAAACACATCATCGGGTAACCCGCGTATACTCTCACAAATTCATTTATTCTCAAGACTAACCCATGCCAGACCTCAGACAATGGGCGTAAATCGAGCCCAAAACTGGAAAAAGCATTACTCTTAGCCCAAAGTTATATGGGAAAACAAAATAAAATCACAATGTCAGCAGGCTTTCAGTATGAATATAAGTGGACCACTCTCGTTCAACGAAGTGGATTTGCAATCGATCTCTGAACTGATTTCGATTACCGACTGTTCTCTCTATCAAAAATCAACCGAGATGTTACAGCAGGCAACAGATGCAACTGCTTCTTTGCTGTTTGAGATCGATAAAGTCAAACAACAGAAACGTCTGCTCGCTGCATCTGCAGCGGAGTTGTTTGATGAAGATATCGGTACGCATCTGGATACTCTGATTATGTATCAGCTTGAGCATCAGCCACATCAGTATTATTTAATCCCGGCTCAGGTTCACCAACGCTGCCCTCATGCAAGTTATCTGGTAAAACATCAAATTGAAGGCTATCTGGGAACCATGGTGAACCATACGGTATCCGGTGATCGGATCTATCTGTTTATTTCATTAACACAGTCACCGATTGCTGAACCATCTGTAATCATACAGTGGCATCGTCTGGTCTCGCAGGTCGTGATGCAATACCGTCGTTTTAAACATCAAACCAACCGAACGGATGTATTACTCAACCGCCTGAATTATGAAGTTTCCCACGATGACCTGACCAATCTGATGAACCGTAGTTTTCTTGCCGACACGCTGGAAAGGCTCGTGTCAGCATCTCAAAGCCAATTCAGTTTTACCCTGGGAATGCTGGACATCAACGATTTCAAATATATTAACGATCTCTACGGCAATTATATTGGTGATCAGGTGTTAAGATTTGTTGCCCACGCGATTGCTGCATGTATTCAAGACGAGCAACTGACATTTCGGATTGCCGGCGACGAATTTGCTTTCATCACCTTTGATCCACATCCCACTGAGGTCTGCCAAAAGATACTCACCCGGATTCGTGCCGGATATCAAGATACAACCCATCACATCAGACTCTCAGCAAGTATCGGTACTGCCAGATATATGGAAGAATCGATCGATGCAGATCAATTGCTGCTCAACGCCAGTCTGGCACTCAAAAATAGCAAGAAGCTCTGTCAGCCCGCAATTTGTTGTTACGACACCCATCTGAGCGAGGCGTATCACCGTAGGAATCAAGTGATTGATGCACTCAGAGACACTCTGAGCAAAAATATCGACGAGCCACAGGAGCTTTATGTCGTGCTCCAACCGATCGTCAGACAACATCAATCAACCTGGAACTACTTTGAAGTACTCTGTCGCTGGCAGAGTCAGGTACTCGGAGAGCTCTCTCCGGTCGAGTTCATCGCAGCGGCAGAACAATCCGGCCTCATTATCGAACTTGGCCATCGGGTTATTGAACTCGCCTGCCTTGCCAAAAAGCAAATTGAGCAGTCGTTGGGCCAAAAGATTAGACTGAGTATTAACTGTTCAGCCTATGAGTTAAATCAGCAGGGGGATTATATTCAGACACTGACGAAACTGATCACGCGCTATGGTTTTTATCCGGGAGAGTTCACGATCGAAATGACGGAGACGGCATTGCTGTCACAACGAAAAGTCTCCCGAAATATTCTCAGAAACCTAAGGGATGCCGGCTTCAAAGTTGCGCTGGATGACTTCGGTACCGGTTACTCTAGTCTGAATTATATTCATAATTATCCGATTGATTGTATCAAGATAGATGCATCGTTCATCAAAAATATGCTATGCAACGATACATCCGAGAAAGTCGTCAGTTTGATCATTCAACTTGCCAATCAATTGGATGTAGATTTAGTTGCGGAGGGTGTTGAAGAGGAGCAATCATTGGCGCGGTTATATGAGATGGGCTGTACGCAAATTCAGGGTTATCTATTCTCGGCACCACTCCCGCCCGAGATGGTTATTCACCAATTGCTCGGACGGAAAGAATCAAACAGATAATGATAATACTCGGGATAAATCAAGCTCAGCGCTAAATGCGCTTAACTCTGCCCTGTTTTGTCTTCTGTATGCGCAGCAAGCTTTAACTCTTGCCGTTCAAGTAACTGATTCATTTTGTTCCGGTGCGTAATAAATTGCTCCATCTCTTTCTTGGCAACAGAGGTTGCCATCGGGATTTTGGCTTTCATGGCGTCAACTGGGCGTCCCTTCACTATCAACTCATAGTGCAGGTGTGCGCCTGTCACTCTTCCCGACTGACCGGATAATCCGATTTTTTGCCCCCGGGACACTTTTTGTCCGCGATGAACCAGAATCTTACTCAAATGCAGATAACGCGTCATGTAAGTGCTGTCATGGCGAATCACAATATAATTCCCTGCGTATGGGTGCTTACGGACAATAATCACCGTGCCATCACCGGTAGACAGTACAGGGGTTCCGACCGGTGTCGCAAAATCAGTTCCGTTGTGTGGCATGATGCGCCCCGTCACCGGATGGTGGCGGAAAGGATTAAATGGCGAACTCATCCGCCAATGACGGCTGGTCGGGTAACGACGAAATGCCTTTTGCAGACTATGGCCATCCTGATCGTAATACTGTCCGTCAGTATGCAGGTAAGCGGCAACCACCGTACCACGGGTAAATATTTTGATTGCCTGAATTTCACTGTTGCCGGTCAGTTGATCTCCGACGAACTGCTTCGATTGGACGATTTCAAGCTGATCGCCAGCACGCAAATCTTTTGTGAAGTTCACTTTGTCTTTCAGTAAAGTGACCATCTGCTCAATTTCATTGCTATTGAGCCCCAGCCGATAAGCCGACTGTGAAAACGATCCCTCAATCTCACCAATCAGTGGGAACGGTTTCCAAGTTCCGGGGATTTTGATCTCTTTATACGCATAGCTGCCATCATCCAAACGGGTATACACGACCTGTTTGACTAAACTAAATTGCAGCGACATTTTTTCTAAGCTGTGATCTTCCTTGTTCCGCCAGAATCTCAGGGTATCACCGGGCTGAATCGTATCGAGGGCCAAGTAGTTCAAATCCGTTTCCATGATTTTCAACAAATCACGGTAGCCGAATCCAAGTTGTTCAAAAATGGTACTGAGGTTATCTCCGGGACGAATCACATACTCATAATCAGGCAGGTTTTCTGCGGGGGCTTGGGTTTGTTCTGCAACCAACGAATCGACAAGCTGTTGCTCTGCAGCAATGCTGACATCAAGGCTATGACGTGTGGTGTGATCGTTCAATAGCATATAAAAAGAAACCCCAACCAACAAAGGTAATCCCAAGATGAAAACACGCTGTCGTCTGGACAGCGACATCACACGTTCAACGATTAACTTAACCACAACCCCACCTTGCAAAATAGATCAAAAACGTACAAGCATAGGATTTTATGACGTAATCAATACCAGAGTAAAGTCAAAGCATAATTGAAAGGGTACCAAAGCACCCTTTCTCCAGACCCGACAAGTCAATCACACGGATATGATTCACCGCTGTTGAAGTCAACTCAGCATCAAAATCAGAATGTTACTGATGGGTAGAAACAAGACCGTTATCTTCGCCGTATCCATTGGGAATATATTGATCAGCATTGGGATCATTCATCCACTGACTTTCTCCTAGCAAGTAGCGAAACTGATATTCACTATCTTTCGGGAGACGCGCTTTGTATTTGTATGTCGAAGATTTGGCGACTTTCTTCATCGGCTCAGGTTTCCAATCCAGAAAGTCCGCGACAATCGCAACATTGGATGCTGTCTCAGGGATGTCCAGTTCAAAAATGACTTCTACTTCATCTTTGGTTTTAAAAAAGCGCTTCCTAATCATCTGCAAACTCCGTTTATCATATAGCCAATTATCTTTGTTTTAGTCTGATCACTATGATTTGCTGACGAAAATGAGTAGCACCCTCACATGTGAGCAAAAAATAACCAGACTCAACCTATCATAAGAAATATCGCACACATCTACAATCATAGATGAAGACCAAAACAAACACACTGTCATACGGATGATATGAAGCACTGATTTTATGTTACTCAAGTTTCACGGTTTCATCAGCGCATATCATCTTGAGTCATCAACGTAACTTCGACGCAACACCAAGATACAATTATCTAACTTAAAAGGTATTCATAGCACAAAAATAGTGAATAAATAGATAGGATAGATGAATAGTGTTGCGACGATATTCAAAAACAGATATTCTTCGCGCCTTATCATCTGGGCTCTATCGAACATATTGAGTCTGAATAGACGACTTACTTTTTTGAATATTTGCCGGTGTCAGGCATTGCGAACTCGCCTCAGAACGAGAGCGTTCACGATGCATAGGCCACTGACATATCTGAGAATAACCATGCAAGACAATACAAAAGCGCTTGACGTTGAACCTTCAGAATCCAGAAGCTATTTCTGGCTTTTTCTGCTTCCATCATTAGCAGGGATTTTCCTGTTCATGGCTCCGCTACGCTATCAGGGTGACTTAACTATCCCCGTTGCGATTCTTGCTGCGACGTTGCGCGATTTCCTAGACGAATATATTGTCACGATCATTACGCTAATCATCGCAGGTATGGCAGGGCTATCGCTGCTTTACCGCTGCTATCAACCCGCTGTCATTCGTCGGCAGCCGTTTTTAGATCAACTCTTATCCCCATCGCCGCTTTGGTTGATTGTCCGGGTCATCGGGGGTGTTGCGGCATTCTCCAGTTTATATCACTGGGGCCCGGCGATGATTTGGGAAAAGAATACCGGCGGTATGGTATTGGAAAGCCTGCTGCCAACGCTATTTTCTGTGTTTATTTTTGCGGGATTACTCCTGCCTTTATTGCTCAACTTCGGCTTGCTGGAGTTATTCGGCACGCTCCTGAGTAAGGTGATGCGGCCGATCTTTAACTTACCGGGACGCAGCGCGATCGACTGCATGACATCTTGGCTGGGCGACGGCAGTGTCGGTATTTTGTTGACCAGCAAACAGTACGAAGAGAAGTTTTATACCCAACGGGAAGCCGCGGTTGTCGGTACTACCTTCTCTGCCGTGTCGATCACATTTAGTCTGGTGGTACTTGCTCAGGTCAAGCTAGAGCACCTGTTTTTGCCATTCTATGGCACGATCTGTCTCGCCGGCCTTGCGGCTGCAATTATTTTGCCGAGAATTCCCCCATTAAGCCTGAAAAAAGATCTGTACGTCGATGGTAGCCAGCCCGAACGTGCTGCGGATGCGATTCCTGACGGACATCATTCATTTTCCTGGGGAATGAAGCTGGCAATCCGGCGGGCACAACAAGTGCAATCCGGTCGCGCCATTGTGGCAGAAGGGCTGCGTAATGCCGCAGATATGGTTTTTGGCGTGTTACCGGTGGTGATGGGATTGGGTACACTTGCGCTCATCGTGGCAGAACATACCTCGGTGTTTGCGATGTTAGGTCAGCCTTTCATCCCGTTCTTACAATTGCTCGGTGTACCTGAAGCCGTTCAAGCCTCAGAAACCATTGTTGTCGGTTTTGCCGATATGTTTATTCCGGCCATTCTGGCTTCAGGGATTGATAATGAGATGACCCGTTTTATTATCGCAGCCATGTCGGTCACCCAGCTCATCTATATGTCGGAAGTCGGTGCTTTGTTACTGGGCAGTCGTATTCCGGTCAATATTGTCGAACTATTTATTATCTTTATTTTGCGCACCCTGATCACGCTGCCGGTCATCACGGGTATCGCTCATCTGATATTTTAGTGTTTTAGTCATAGAAATCCCCCCTCGGGGGATTTCGTCACATTCGTCATCCATACTGGCAGTATCTACGCCTCTAATCGCTATCGATTTTATCATCGAGAAACGCTTTCAGCTTAGACAGGTCACCAATCGATAAATGATGACCGTGTTTAACAACGAGCCCCCTATCCAGCAAAGCTTTGACTGCACGACGATAGACCCGGCTGGTCGTACCAAATCGCTCCGCTTCGCTGTCAATCCGTTCAAAGCCACCGAGAGCGACATCACTTTGATGGCGAATCCATAAATCATAAGCAATGTTATACATGATGGGCCAGAGTAAGCGTTGTGTGTAGATACTCAGTGAATCTTGATAATCTTCGGCCAGAGCGCTGGCAAAGAACATAGTGAGTTCTGGATAACCAAGCATTGCCTGAGATAAACGGGCCGCAGAAATCACTGCGACGTCGATGTCCTCTTCGGCCACGACATTCCACTGGCATAAGATTTGGGTGAAGAACTCCATTTCACCAAAAATGTGATCATCACACTGAACTTCACCAAGCTGAAAGCGTTTGCCACTCGCCACCGTAATATTCATCGACACACGTCCAACAGACACCACATACAAATGATCGACTTTTTGCCCTTGGGTCAGCAGCGATTCACCCGCAGAAAAACGCCGTTGTGTAACGCAGCTATTGTCCAAAACTTGCCTGAACAGCGGTAGCTTGCTCTGTAAGTATTCATAAAAACGTGTATTTTTGTTCGGCTGAACTTGCATACCATTTTATCGTCCATTCTATCGATAAGCTCAGCATATAAGGCAAACGATACGCTTGTCTATTCACCACTATATTTTTCATTCATTACTAACACTGCAACAGCTCGTTCCGTGTGCCGTTATCGGTTTAGCTGGTCACCAATGCCTCAAGCGCAATCAACGCGGAAAGCTTTTCACCTTGCATCATGTCAGCTTCAGCTTGGTTAAACTGAGTAATCCCTTGCTGAACATCTTGCTCGTACAACACGACGTTGTTCAGCACGGATGCGACTTTTAAGCCGCGATATCGTCCGACCGCTAAAAGTGCCGAAGTTTCCATATCGGCCGCTAAAATACCGCGTTGATGCCAAAATTGGCAGATTTGTGTTTCACCATCCGTGTAAAAGCTGTCGTGTGAACGAACTAACCCTGAATGATGAACGGCTTCAAGCTTTCCGGCGGCATCAAGCAAGCGCATCGTCAGCGCAAGATCGGCAACCGCAGGATAACTCTTCGGCAAATAACTCAGCGACCCACCGTCATCTCGGACTGCACCTTCGGCAATGATCAGTTCACCAAGCCCAACATAGTTTTGCAGCGCACCGGCAGAGCCCACGCGAATAATATGAGTCGCGCCACATTGTTTCAGCTCTTCCAGTGCGATGAGCATCGATGGCGCACCGATTCCTGTACTGCATATCGTCACTTTAACGCCCTGAAACCAAGCAGAATAGACACTAAACTCCCGGTTCGTTGTTAAATGCTCGCCATCCTCACACCAGTTGGCGATTCGCTCTGCACGAGCCGGGTCACCACATACAATCACCCGCTCAGTAATTTGTTGGCTTTTTACATTAATATGCGGCTGTATCACAGTGCTGACTCCTGATGCTTAAATTCACTTGCATTGATTTTCGCCGTCTGTATCCATTCCCTAGTCCCGTTGAGTGCAATGAATAGCAAAATCACATACTCAATCGACATTGCATAAACACCTTGTGCGGCGTAGACACCAACACTGATGATGTTAATCACCACCCATAAAATCCAGTTTTCAACATATTTCCGTGTCATCAGAATTTGCGCGACTATCGACAAGACGGTCATCGCTGCATCCCAAAACGGAAATGCGTCCGGATCAAGCGCACCTAACGTTATCGAAGCACCAAAAGCGTTCAATAATCCGACGGATAAACTGGCTAACGCTGAGAAAAATGGGTCAATAAACATGGTCAGCAGCACAATCGCCATGACACTGATCACTGACGTTTTGATGAGTTTATCTTTTGCCAGCCAACGAACTTTCAACGCTTCACCGTCCATCGCGTCCGGTCGTGACCAAGCATACCAACCGTAAATATTCGCACAGAAGAAAAACAGTTGTAGAATCAGCAATCCGTAAAGCTGAATCTGATAAAATATAATCGCAAATAATGTGACATTGATAAGGCCGAATAAATAGTTGATGATTTTCTCCTTACTGGCGCACCAAATACACAGTAAACCAAATAGGGTACCAACCATTTCTATCCACGACATTGCATAGCCGCCACCAATGGGAATCACGACAAAAGTGTTGTTAATGTCGAACCATGAAGCTATATCCATACCATCATCCTTTTTTGTTTTTTTAATCTTTACCGAACATAACCAACATAAGAGAACCAGCAACGGACATTTGTCCCTCCGGGCAAGTGCAGATCATATTTTAAAAAAAATAGTATCCAAAGGCATGATAATGCTGGTCATCGGGCGGGTGACCGGTGGGCAATAAGGAGAAATCGATCTGGGAGATCAGTGGCAGACATCGTGTTGATCTAAGCATGACGGTTGGCGTGATTATTAGTTGAATAAAATATCGGCTGAATAAAATATCGGTCGAATAAAAAAACCCCTTCAATGAAGGGGCAAAGTTTACCATCGCTTATTATTATATGAATTGTTTTATGCGCACCGACAGCCGTCAGTGGATGTTTCTTTCGTATCGCGTGTATCAATTGCGACGATTGAGCCTTAACCAAAATCGCCATTCACGTAACCACGAGTGCGGTCATCTTTCGGCTCGCTAAAGATAATCTGAGTATCGTTATGTTCAACCAGCTCTCCCATCAGGAAGAATGCTGTCCGGTCAGAGATACGGCGTGCTTGCTGCATAGAGTGGGTCACAATCACGATAGTGTAGTTTTTCTTCAGTTCTTCCATCAATTCTTCGATCTTGTGCGTTGCGATCGGATCCAATGCTGAAGTCGGTTCATCCATCAGAATCACATCCGGTTCCATCGCGATTGTCCGCGCAATACACAGACGTTGCTGTTGGCCGCCAGACAAACCAAACGCATGAGACTTGAGACGATCTTTCACTTCGTCCCACAAAGCTGCGCTCCGTAGTGAACGCTCAACCACTTCATCAATATGTTTTTTATCGCGGATCCCTTGCGCACGTAGTCCGTAGGCAACATTTTCATAAATGCTCATCGGGAATGGATTTGGCTTCTGGAATACCATCCCGACTTTAATGCGCAGATCAGAAACATCGACATCACCGTAAATATCTTCACCGTCCATGGTCAGCTTACCGGTAATTTTCACCCCTTCGATCAGGTCATTCATCCGGTTCAGACAACGTAACAGCGTTGACTTACCACATCCGGACGGGCCAATCAGTGCCGTGACCTGACGCTGTGGAATCGGGAGATTAATCGCTTTTAAAGCCTGATTGTCACCGTAATATAAATCTAAATTTTCAATCGCAAATTTATTCATTGTCTTCAATCTCAAATAATTCTTTATGACCTGTAACCAAGCTGGCTATTTTAATAAGTTGCCGTATTGAATCGCCTAGCAATCAGCTTAGTGACCATGTTAATCAGCAGTACCACCACAATCAGAACCGTTGCGGTGCCGTAAGCTTGATTCCACTCTTCCACAGTAAATAGTTCGGTGGTTAACTTATACAGATGGACCGTCAGTGTCCGCCCTGAGTCAAACAGAGAGTCCGGAATCCGGGCAACCATCCCGGCCGTTAAGAACACCGGTGCAGACTCACCGATAACCCGACCGATACTTAAAATGACCGATGCCAGAATTCCCGGGATAGCACTGGGTAAAATCAGACGCCAAATCGTATAGATTTTGGATGCGCCGAGACCATATGACCCTTCCCGGTAAGTTTGTGGTACCGCCATCAGCGCTTCTTCAGTGGTCCGGATAATCACCGGTAAGATCAGAATACTCAATGTGAGTGCGCCCGACAGAATGGAGAATCCGAATCCGAGAATTGCCACAAAAAATGTCATACCGAATAAACCGAAAATAATTGACGGAATCCCCGCCAGAGACTCAGTACAGAACCGAATCACTTTCACCAATCGGCTGCCAACTTTGGCATATTCCGTCAAATAGATAGCGGTCATGATCCCCATTGGAGCTGCGACGGCAATTGACGCAATGACCATATACAGGGTCGCAACAATCATCGGGAAAATACCATGCTCATCACCGGTACGCGTATAGTTATCCGTGATGAAATCCCAATCGACATGCTGAATACCATTAGAAAGAATGTACCAGATAATCCAGAATAAGAACCCGACCGTAAACGCCGCAGATAACCAGATAAACGTTCTGAGGATATTATCTTTCAACACTCGGGACTGCTTTAGTTTTGCGCGATTCATAACTTACTTCGCCTTCTCTCTATTCAGGTATAACAGGGCTGCATTGAGCATCATGATAAAGACCAGCAACACCACACCTGTCGCATAAAGTGCATTGGCGTGAATACCACTGGCATAGGACATCTCAATGGCAATATTCGCGGTCAATGTCCGGGCTGAATCGAGGATTCCCTGAGGCATCGCAGGGGCATTCCCCATCACCATAATGATGGCCATGGTTTCACCCAAAGCACGACCAATCCCCAAAATAACCGCTGTCATAATCCCTGAGCGAGCCGCCGGCACAAGCAGTTTAAAAATCGTAAAGATATTGGATGCACCGAGCGCCAGAGAACCTTCTTTATAAGCAGCAGGCACGGCACGAATCGATGTTTCAGAAACGGTGATAACCGTTGGCAGAATCATCACTCCCAAAACAATCATTCCCGCCAGAATTGTGTTACCGGCAGGGACATCAAATATCTGTTGAATCAAAGGAACAATGATGATTAATCCGAAGAAACCATAAACGACGGAAGGAATCCCCGCTAACAGTTCAACCGCCGGGCGAATGATGTTCGCCAGACGTTTCGGAGCAATTTCAGCAATGAATATGGCGGTTAATATCCCGATTGGTACCCCAATCATTACCGCACCGAAGGTAGAAACGACCGATGCAACGATCATCGTCGCTACACCGTACAGAGCAGGTGGTAACCAGTCTTCACCGAGGACAATCCCCAGCACACCGGCTTCTTCAAAGGCAGGAATACTTTCCTTAACAATAAAATAAGCAATGATAAAAAGTGAAACGATACCGATGGTCGCACTGGTCAGAAACAGGCCATGAAAAATCCTTTCCTTCCAATCAATACGTTTGCCAATCCGTAGTTTTCGGGGTGAAGAAACAGAGCTTTGAGCGGAGCTATCGTTCATAAACTTGTCACTATTTGTTGTTGCGATGGTCATAATCTTCTTCTCACTTATCGGACAAATCCGCGTGAATAGAAAAGGCTCAGCCAACGCTGGCTGAGCAATATTTCAAATAAGAGCCAAACTTAGTGGATAGAAATGTAGCCTTTTTTGTCTACAATTTTCTGAGCTTCTTTAGTCAGCATCCAGTTCAGGAATTTCTTCGTTTCAGCAGAAGGTTTGCCTTCGCGATAAAGAACCAGGAACGGACGCGCAACTTTATAAGAACCGTTTTTCACGTTTGCAACATCAGCAGCCACACCGTCGATAGACAAAGGATGAACTGTTGAGTCAACTGAACCGAGTGAAATATAACCAATTGCGTATGGGTTTGATGCAACCATGGTTTTCAGACCACCGTTACCATTCGCAACTTGCGCACGTTGAGAGATTGCAGAAACTTTCTTATCGCCAATTTTTTTCTTCAGTTCCATGATTTCTTCGAATGCACCACGAGTACCAGATGCAGTATCACGCGTGATTGCGACGATTGGTTTGTCGTTACCGCCAACATCTTTCCAGTTGGTGATTTCACCACGGTAAATTGCAGAAACCTGCTCAGAAGTCAGACCTTTCAGATGGTTTTTTGGGTTTACTACAACTGCGATACCGTCACGAGCAATCACTTCTTCAATTAATGTTGGTTCTTTTTCAGAAGTTTTCAGATTACGAGAAGACATACCGATATCTGCACTACCATTTTTTGCAGCTTTGATACCAGCAGAAGAACCCGGGCCTTGAACCTCAATAAAAACATTTGAGTGATCTTTCATATAAGTTTCTGCAAATACTTCCATCAAGGGAGTCACACTACTAGAGCCCACTGCTGAAATCGTTTCCTTCGCTGAAGCAACGTTCACTGATAATGCACTGATAAGAGCAACTGCACCGATAACTGTTTTTTTCATCACTATATCCTTAAGTGGCTTGATTGCCGTTTGTGTTTTGTTTCAACGAGGGTCACTTTAGGGCGGAAATATGACAATTGTGTTTCAATCAGTTGAAGCATGTATGACAAATGATGAAATTATTTATGTGATAACGCTTCCAACAGTGCTCCAACTGCACTGACTGAAAACTTATATAAGACAACGCAGTAAACCATTACATCAACAATCACTCACTATTCAACATATTGATTAACCTGAGTAATTACATCTGTAACACGTCATATTTGACGTTGAATTATTCAGATGACGGGCTAGAATCGACAACCTAATCAATTATTCGAGGTAAAAGTATGCGCCAGATCATCAGTCGATGCTCTATCAAGGTCCAAGTCGTGATTCCGGTCCTGATAGCTCTGGTCCTATTAACAACAGGTGTCCTATTTGCAACCAACCAGCTCAGTCAGGCCTTTAACGGCGTATCCACATCAACAACACGTATCATTCAGAATAAGGATAATCTGACTGCAATCATCGACAATATCTATGCCATGCGGATCCGTGCTATCTACAGTATTTTCCAACCAGACGATGCACAAACGTTGACTGCAACGCTACGTGAAAAGCAGCAAGTGAATGCGCAAATGCTGAATCAGTTAAGTCAGTTACCAGCGATCAAAAACGAAGCCCGGGCACTTCATCAAGCAATGGATGAATATGTTCGTTATTCTATCGATGTCATGCTGCCGCTGATGAACGAAAAGCATCGTCTCGGGCAACCTCGTTCAGATTTTGAACAGCGTTACCACCGAGCCGCTGAGAACTACCGCACTGCGGGACGCAACATGGTGAAAGCCGTTCAGGAATTATCAGAACAGATGAACCGTGCTGCGTTACAAGACATTAATATTCACGCCCAAGAACACCATTCGATCCTCACTGACTCGATCATCTGGCTGCTGATTATTTTAGTGAGCATAGCTGTTTTTGCCTGGATACTGGCGGGCGTGATTGTCAAACCGATCCATCAATTACAGGCTGCAATGCGGCAGGTTGCTCAAGGAGATTTGACGGTCAATATTACAGCGCAGGGAAATAATGAACTGTCTTCGCTTGCGCGAGATGTCAATACCACCGTCATACTGTTGAAGCAAACCACTCATACACTGACATCTATCAGTGCCGATGTAGCATCAGCAGCGACAGAACTCGCAACTGTCATGACGCAATCCCGGGTCAACTTCGATCATGAGAAAACCGATCTTGAACAAGTTGCATCGGCAGTTTCTCAATTAGAGATGACCGCCAACGATGTGACAAATCACGCCCAAGAAGCCGATGCCGCCGCGCATCAAGCCAGCGAACGCGCGAGAAAAAGTCTGAATATATTCGAACAGACCGGTCGTCTCAGCACGCAAATGGCCGGACAAATCGGAGATGCTGCCCAAGTGGTTGCGTCACTGAAAGCGCAGTCCGAACAAATCGGTACGGTGATCGAAGTGATCGAAAATATTTCCGAGCAAACTAACCTGTTGGCACTCAACGCTGCGATTGAAGCGGCTCGGGCCGGAGAAAGCGGACGCGGTTTCTCGGTTGTTGCCGATGAAGTTCGTCTGTTGGCAGCCAGAACGCAAGAATCGACCAAAGAGATTCAGGAAATCATAGAAACCCTTCAACAACAGTCCGGGCTCGCCAACGAGAGTATGACCACCAGTCTGGGAATGCTGGATAAGAATCAAGCGATGGTTCAAGAAGTTCAGATATCACTCAATGACATCGTCGAATCGATTACTCATTTGGAATCCGTTAATACTCAGGTTGCGTCTTCTTCTGAAGAACAGCGCTCAGTAACTGCTGACATTAGCCAGAATATTAATAATATCTACCAACTGGTCACGCAAAATGTAACAGGTGTGATTCAGTCAGCAGAGGCCAGTCAGGAACTTTCATCGCTTGCCGAACAACAGTCACAACAACTCAGTTACTTTAAACTGAGCTGAACGATGGTCATGCCTCCGGCGTGTTGAGTACCATTCTGATATCGAAAACTGATATCGAAAAAAATGCCGTGGCATCTTCTGCCACGGCATTCATTATTTAATCACGCAATCAAATGACTCAACCATTATCATCTTGCGCAGCCGGTTTTTTACGCGGAATAAAGACCGCATCTCCCACCGGTGTATTCTGATAAAAGCTTTTATCCCGTTGCGGTGCCTTTTTCTGATCCGACGGTTTTGCTTTCCGAACCGGGGCTTTCTTCTTCGTCGGTTGACGCGGAATGATTTTCTTCGGTGTAATCCCTTTAAATTTGCCTTTTAAATCGTCAAAGACCGAAAATTGAATGGTTTGTGCCAAAAATGCTTCAACCCGTTTGAAACTGTCCCAATCTTTCGGTCCCACCAACGAAATCGCATCACCTTTGCTGCCGGCCCGGCCGGTACGACCAATCCGGTGTACATATTCCTCGGTATGCTTTGGCATATCAAAATTGATTACATGCGTCACGGTACTGATATCCAAACCCCGGGAAGCAACATCCGTGGTGACCAGAATCTTGAATACACCCCGCTCAAACTGACTCATGATGGTATTTCGTTGCGTCTGATTCAGCTCACCGCTCAAGGCCACAGCCTTTAAATTGCGCTGATTCATTTTTGTCGTCAATCGTTCAGTATCCGCACGGGTTGCCGTGAAGATAATCATCTGACGGTAAGATTCAGACTCAAGCACACGATCAAGAATCGCCTCTTTATGATCAAGGTGATCACACAGATAAAAACGCTGACGGATATCTTGGTGCTGTTCATTCGAGAGACCAACAGCGATGCGTTTCGGCTGATTCAGCATTTCCATTGCAATATCGTTGACTTCAGCATGGTCGAGTGTGGCTGAAAACATCAGCGTCTGACGCCGACGATGTTTGGCAGCACGGTGAATCCGTCGCAGTTGGGGAGCGAACCCTAAATCCAACATTCTGTCGGCTTCATCCAAAATTAAGGTTTCCAAGCCATCGAGGAACAGAGATCGGTGATCTAAGTGATCAGCCAAACGTCCCGGTGTTGCCACAATGAATCGCGGATAACGCCGCAGCGCTTTCACTTGATCATTGAAGTTCTCACCACCGACAATCAACGCTGCATCGTACACCAGTCCACCCAGCATGATACGCAGCTCTCCGTATACCTGCTTTGCCAGTTCACGCGTTGGTGCCAGAATCAATCCTCGCGGATCTTTAGCAGAAAACGCTTTGCTCTTTAATGACTTATGCAACATAGGGAGTACAAAGGCAAGCGTCTTGCCTGAACCGGTTTGCGATGACGCCAGTAAATCCTTTCCGGCAATTGTCAGAGGAATCGCTTTCTGTTGTATTTCCGTTGCTTGCTTGAAATCGTAATGGTTGACGTTCTTAAGTAAACGATTATCTAAGCCTAAATCTTTAAACTGCAAAGGAGTCTCCAATTATTTGTGACTAAATCAATGTCTATCCCCAATGAACAGGGAGGGCTGAATAAAACGCGCTATCATAACGCAATTCCCCAGAGGTGAATAGAAAAAGACATCTGCGGTTGCGGGTAAAAATCAACGGAATCGAAATGATTTTCTCATAAGTTTTTCATATTTCTTATTTTCCTCTGACTTTCATTGCCTATTTCAGTGCTACAATCATATAACATACTGCTTGCTGCCGTCGTATCGTCAAAATGATGGAAAGCAAGTGACTTTGATCCGAAGGAACAATCAAGGAGTTCATAATGAACAAAGTATTTTTGGCAGTAGCAGCGTCAGGTGTTGTCTTTCTTTCCGGGTGTGCTTCTAGCACAGATAGTGCAACTACGGCAAAAATGGATGAGCTGAGCAACCAAGTCAGCCAATTAAGTGACCAAGTCGCTTCCCTAAAAAGCAGTCAGATGATGCTTAGCGATAAAATCGATCAGACTTCAGACTCTGTCAATGCGGTACGGGAAGAAGCACAAAGAGCGAATGAACGTATCGATCATATTGCCCAGTCTTACACTAAATAACCCCCTCTTTTCGATATCAATTCAGGGCAACATCTGTTGCCCTGAATTTTATCAGCGGCTGTACTTTCGAGGGCTCGGTCTCTCCTTCGCACCCACAGAAATCCTCTCATTGAATTGAACTGAGCTGAATTGCCTCAGCTTACTGCGCTTTGACAACCTCAATCGGTATCCCATTTTTACTGACCAATGCCGCTTTGGCTTTCTGATCGGAGTGGTTAAATTCTGCCATCCACCAAACCAATTCCTGCGGCAAAGCCAGCGCTTTCTTACTACCGTTACTGCGTGTCAGAGGTTCATGAGCCTCGACAAACACCGAGCGATCCGGTTCAAGGGATACTTTGACAGGTTCATCAATAACCCGAACTTTCTCTCCCACATTCACATGGTGGAATAACCAATCGATGTCCTTCGGATTCATCCGAATGCAACCGGCACTCACCCGCAGCCCGATGCCGAAGTCTTTATTCGTCCCATGGATCAGGTAATCACCGGCTCCGTAAGCCAGCCGCAATGCAAATAAACCCAGCGGGTTTTCGGGCCCCGCAGGGATGACCGCGGGCAGCTCAACCCCCTTCTTACGATACTCAGCCCGGATCGACTGAGGTGGTGTCCAAGTCGGGTTGGGCCGCTTCTGACTAATTTTCGTTTCCATCTCCGGTGTATCGCGTCCAATCCGGCCAATGCCGACCGGGAAGATATGAACCAGACGTTTTTGGGGTTCGAAATAGTAAAGTCTCAGCTCCGCCAGATTCACCACAATCCCCTGCCAAGGGACATCCGGTAAAATTATCCGCGCAGGAATCGTCATCACGTGCCCGACCTGCGGTAAAAACGGATCGACACCGGGGTTTGCTTCCATCATGTTCAAAAAACCCACATTGTAGGCATCCGCAATATTCGCGACCGTTTCGCCCTTTTGTACCTCATGATAAACAATGTTGCCGACAATACGGCTTCCCTGAGGAGGGAAAGGATAGGTTCTGGCCTGAATCGGTAGACTCAGACAACTCATCACAAATGCCAACAGCAGATTACGAATCATGGCAGCAGTTATCCTTTGCTGTTTGATAAAGGGACAAGGTTAGCTTTCTTTCGACCTGATGATCAACGATTGGCTGAGGATATGACATATAATTCACAGATGGATCACGCCAAGGCTCTTGAATCCATTTGTTTGATACCGGCTCAAGCTCCGGCACCCACTTGCGCACAAACTCACCATCCGGATCAAATTTTTTCCCTTGAGAGACCGGATTAAAAATCCGAAAATAAGGCTGACCATCGCATCCCGTCGATGCAGACCACTGCCATCCGCCGTTATTGGCGGCAAAATCACCGTCAATCAACCGGCTCATGAAATAACGCTCGCCTTCTCGCCAGTCAATATGTAAATCTTTCGTCAGAAAGCTTGCCACCACCATTCTCAGACGATTGTGCATCCATCCGGTCTGGTTCAACTGTCTCATCGCGGCATCGACGATCGGATAGCCGGTCATTCCCTGCTGCCAACGCGTCAGGGCTTCTGATGTATCATGCCAACGCAGTTGTTCACCCCAAGGATGAAAACTTTTGCCTTGGCACAGTGAGGGTTGAAAAGCGATTAAATGTTGATAAAACTCCCGCCAGATCAGTTCATTTAACCAAGACTCGGCCCCTGCAGATAAACAGCCATGTTCTGACGTCTGATACAGCCTTGCCAGACACTGACGTACCGATAACGCCCCAATGGCCAGATACGGAGATAAGCTACTGGTTGCATTTAGTGCCGGAAAATCACGCTGTTGATGGTAAACATCGACCCGCTCTCGGCAAAAAGCCCGGAGCCGGTCACGAATCTCATGAGTTGTTACCGGCCATGCATGGCTGGACTCTCGCGGATAAGAAAAAGGCTCACAAACGTCATTCAGATCAACTGCATCATATGATGGTATCTTTGATGATGGTATCTTTGCGGCCGATGAGGGCGCGACCACGGAAGGTATAGTGAACTGTGCTTGCCAAGCTTTGCGAAAGGGCGTAAAAACTTTAAAGAATTCCCCTTGCTTGGTTAAAATCTGTCCGGGTGAGAATAAACATTTATCATGGAATGCCTGATAAGCAATGCCATGCTGTTGTAAACACTGCTTGAGTTTTTGATCTCGCCGCTGCTCATTGAGTTCATATTCAATATTGACGAAAACTGCATTTGCCTGCAGTTGCCGGGCCAAATCCGCAACCGTTTCGACACTCTCAGCAAAATCACGCACTTCCCGATAGTATAAAGGCACATTCAATTGCCGAAGCTCATTACCAATCACCGGCAAACGCCGTGCAATCAAATCGGCCTGTATCGGTGCCATATCATGTTGTCGCCACTGCTCCGGCGTAGCAACAAAGATGGCACAAACCGGCTCACCACTGCCGATTGCCTCATTCAGCGCCGTATGATCAACCGTCCTCAAATCACGTCTGAACCAAACCAGCTTCATGCTTATTCCCCTTATGAGCCATTATATTTAATAAGATCAATTATTTATCGATATCATGCTTCGCTGTCAAATGGTTGTAACAGACCATCACAGGTCACGACCAGCGGTGTCTGTCCTCGCAATTCTTTTCCCTGTCGCTGCATCTGTTCAGGTAAATCAGCGCCGTGCTCTTGTGACTGCTGTAGCTGACGAATCACTTGCTGCTGCTTGCCCGTCAGGGCTCGATTAGAAAAAAAATCAATCCGCTGAAATGTTCCTTCGTTGGCGTGATCAAGCAGTCCGGACAACTCCTCAACACCATCGAGTAATGCAGTAAAATATCCCTGTTCGGCAATCTGCAACGCACGTAGCCATGCCCAGATGCTGCCCACCGGATCAAGGCTGACACAGAGACATTTTCCCAGATGGCTGGCTCGGTTCGCTGTCGTGATCATCCAAGCAAACTGCCCTATCAACATCGATTGAAACAACCCTCGCTGAATCGATTGCCGGGAACTTTTCATCCGCAGCAACGCCTCATCAACCGGAATCACGAATTGCCGTTTGACAATCTCCAGCGGATAATTTTTCAATACCGCCACCATGATCGCTTCAGCTTTACCTCGATTCAACTGAGCCAATGCAGAAAGAAATGACTCACACTCTTCCAATCCACCGGAACCGGAAGGCTCAAGATCCGACGTGTCTGCCGCTTGGAGTAATTGCGCGACATTACCAATCGAAATCCCTTTCGCCAGCCAACTCTGAATTTGCTGGATCTGCTGAATATCTTGTTCACTATATAATCGGTGCCCTTTTTCTGTTCTCCTCGGCTCGACCAAATGGTAGCGACGCTGCCATGCTCTGAGCGTCACTGGCTTTACACCGGTGATCGCGGAAACTTCACGAATCGCATAACGTTTTTCTTTAGAGTCCATAACGTAACTTCAATGCTTGTGGGTAAGGATTTAGATAATGCTGTTGTGCCAAATAAGGATTCGGGTAAAGCGTCAGATAATGCTGAATCAGTGTGACCGGTACCAGTAATGGGACAAGCCCCTGACGATATTCGTGAATGATACGTGTCAGCTCTGCTTTTTGCTCAGGTTCGAGCAACCGCTTAAAGTATCCCTGAAAATGCATCAACACATTGGTACTATTTTTTCGGCTGGCCGGTTTGGCTAATGCTTGCATCAGTGCCAGCCGATACTGTTCAAAGAATTCTGTCGGTGTTTTATCACCCATATGGGCAACCATTCTTCCGAGCGAGCGATATGCCTGAGGGCTATGAGCCATGAGCGTAAACTTATAGCGACTGTGGAACGCAACCACATTAGCCGGTGTCGGGTCATCACCGACCGACTGATACAGATCATGCAGACAAAAAACGCGTAAAATAAAGTTCTCACGCAAGTTCGGGTCATTCAGACGGCCATCTTCCTCAACCGGTAACCAAGGCATGGTCGCCATCAGCTGCTGTGTATATAAACCGACCCCCTCTTTACGAACGCCCCCGTCATGATAAACCTTCACTTGCTTCATCCCGCAGGTCGGTGATTTCGCCGCAACCACATAACCACACAACGGTTGCTGAAACTGACCGATCTCCTGAAGCGCTCTGTCGGTAAATTTTGCCATTTGTTCGGTATAGTCAGCCGCCTCGTTTTTCGTTTCCACTAATCGAATCACACCATATTTTTCGTACTGACGAATGGTTGGTCTGGGAGTCGACATGCCGGCACCGACTTCGGGGCAAATCGGAATAAATTCGCAAAATGGTGCCAGTTCGCCCATCACAAAATGGCTTTTCTTATGTCCACCGTCAAAACGGACCTGTTGGCCTGTCACACAACTACTCACACCTACTGGGATTTTCGTTTCCATCATTCCGCCCTCATCGTCATACAAATAGTTATACAAAAAATACATGTGTATAACAATAATAGCAGATTGTACAAAAAAAAATCATGTATAATTTATTTGTAACCCGTTTAATTCTGTACCAGTCAAAATATCGATCAGAAAAATTTCTCACCTTTTTAAAATCATCTTATGATAATGACTGTACAGACAAGAAAAATAAACAATTGATGTGTTTGTTATCAGCAGTTATCCCTTATTGGCATATTTTATGCAGATGATTTATGCAAATAAAATAGATGATTTTAACGAACAGCTAAGTCTGTAAAGTAATCCCTGACTGGAGACTATGACCAGAATCGCTCGCATTGATAATTTCAACTAAGCTCATCAATGTAACTTGTCGGAGTGACGTAACAAAGGAATAATTAAGTTTGGAAAAAAGCCTTTATCTCCTTGAACTTGAAATAGAGCAACTCAAGCGCCGTCTCGAAATTGCGCCAACAGACGTTCTGTCTAAAGCAGAACAGTGCCTGACTCGCTCCAGACAAATTCATTCCGCTGAGGGGGCAATTCAATGCCTGATGCTCATGTGCCGATGTGCTCTGGTACTCGGAAAACATACACAAGGGATCCGCTATGCTAAAGAAGCACTGGCGACTCTGAATGAGCTCGACAATGACGAATATTTGCCGGAAATTCTGCACCTCCATGCTTTACATTCATGGAAAGAAGGGAAATTTTATACCGCCCAGCAACACTGGATTCATGCTTTAGAGCAGGCAACGCTTGAAGAAGACATCCATATTCTGATCGAAAGTCTACTCGGTCTCGGCAATATCTGGCGGAGTACCCACGAATATCACCTCGCTTGTGCGACCCATGAACTGGCCGTCAAAGTCTCCAACAATACCCGTCAGGAGTCACTCGAAGGCAGAGCCAGAATTTTATGGGCTTGGGATTTATATCTGCTCAACCGTTATGTCGATATGTTAACGGTTTTAGATGGGGCGCTTGAAGTTCTGGAGGACAAAAACTTCCTTCAGGAAGTTGCAGAGGTCTGGGATTTTCGGGCCCTTGCATTACTGGGACTCGAGCGTCTGGAAGATGCTGAAGAAGCGGCACAATATGCACATGATTTAGCTGTGGCCAATAATCTTTCTTGGGTAAAGACACACTCTTATATCAACCGTGCCCGATTGGAAATGCTCCGTCAGAATATGGCGGAAGCCGTCGCACTCCTCGATAAAGCTGAACAAGCTGCCCGGGATTCGGCCAATGATGAGTTGTTAGCGTTAGTTTATTTTCAACAGTCTCTGGTTGCTGAACAGCAAGAAGACTATCAAAACGCATTAGTGGCTTTTAAGCGCTATCGCAATTGTTCCACGTCGCAGCTAAATATTCAAAATAAGCGGGAAAGCAAAGACAAAGTCCGTAACTCCAAAAAACAGCTGGAACAAAGAGCGAGAAAACTCATCAACCGGATCCGCGGTCAATATGAGTATGACCCGGAGAAGCACCTGACCAATGTTGTTTCGGAAACCTACTGGTGGGAGCAACTAGTCTTATTTAAAACCGCACTGAAATCATCAAACTATTCCGTCATTATTATCTATCATGAAACCCCTCGGTATATCGACGCCTGTACCGAGCTGACCCATTCCCTCTGTTCAAAACAAGACCTTGTTTCTCGCCTGAGTTCAGACCGATTGGGATTATTACTGGCAGATACCGGTGAAAATGCTCAGCAGATCTTCGATATTTTGCAGCAGATGATTCAGATTTATCCTTGGGGAAGAAAAGGTCTGACAGACGACCTTCCGGATATTTCTCTGCATGATATCCTTTCTTTCCCGTTTACATTAGATCAACTCACTGAATTACCACTGAAAGGGTCGTAAAATGCAGGACTTACTCGATAAAGTAAAAGATGCAGGTCTTGATGTCACTGCGGTCAGTGGGGAAGAAGCGATCACGTTCTGGGAACAAGTCAAAAATGACATTGCCTCAACACCGTGGCAAAAAGCACAGTGCTATATCATCAGTGCCGAATACCGGGCATCATTCAATCAGTTTCAGCAAAGTATCGAGGAACTTAAAGCCGCCCGTGCGTTACTGCAATTTCCACAAGATGCTGAAAAAATCTTGTCGATAGAAATCAGTTTAAGTGAACGCTTTATCGCTATCGGGGATTATCAAACTGCTTTACAAGCCTATACTGCTATTTCAAACCTCGCGGTTGAGTATGGTTTTATTGACGAATACGCTCAGGCTGTCCTGGGGATGGGCTCACTCTGTCATCGCTATGGCGAACCAGCTAAAGCAGTTCGCTTTTATCAAAAAATCGATAGTATTGACCATGCCCTTTCCAGTCGTGCGCTCCGTCTTCGCTATAAAATATCGATGCTCGCCTGCTATATCGACCTTAAAAATTATAAGCAGGCAGAACAGCTCATCAAAGAGTGTGAGGAACTCAGTATACTGGTCAGTGACAAAACGCTGGCAGGCCAGATTCTGTTATACAAAGCAAAGATTTGTCTCGCTAAAAATAATGTGTACGATGCTTTACATATCATTGCCTCCGTCCCTTATACCACTCGACATAATTACCTGATGTCACTCTCGTGCTTAATCAAAATTGAGTTGGCGCTTTGCTTCACTCAAATCGGCAAAGTCCACATCGCTGAAATGCTGCTCCTCAGTCAGAATAAGAAGATTGCTTCATTTACTCATCCGGAATTGAAAAAAGATCTGTATCAGGTTCTCAGTCATATTTATGAATACCAACATAAATATCAGCAGGCACTGGACTGTCAGAAGCGCGCTTTTCAGGTCGAAGTCGAACTGATGAAACGAATTCCGATCGGCGATTTGGGCACAACGCAGCTCCGTCGGCTATCTCGTTTCGAACTTCAGTTAAAACTGATTTTGTCAGAGATAGAAAACCGCGAGCTCAAAGAAACAACCGAAAACCAAAAGAATACCGTTGCCCAGCTCCAACAAGATGTATTTACCGATCCGCTGACAAAACTCCATAATCGCCGTTGGCTGGACGCAAAACTCAAGGATCTGTTGCTTCATGAAATTCCGTTCGCTTTTCTTGTCGTGGATATTGACCATTTCAAATCAATTAATGATGAGCTCAGTCATCTGGTCGGAGACAAAGCCATTGTCAATGTATCCCAACAGTTGAGTGAGTATTTCAGTTTTCAACAGGCCTCCTGTGTCCGCTTTGGTGGCGAGGAATTTCTGGTCATTCTCGAAGGCGTCACGCTGGAAGCCGCACAAGCCCATGGTGAACACTTCCGTGAAAACATATACCAATTCAATTGGCAAGAAATTCTGGGAGAAAGAGGGTTGACGGTCAGTATTGGCATTACGTTGCATCGGGAAGGCGAGAACACGCAACGCACCTTTTATCGTGCGGATAAGGCGCTCTATCGGGCAAAAGCAAACGGCCGTAATCAAGTCTGTATTGAGGAATAACCGAGAACTGAAGGGCAACGAACTATAGACCGGCGGCCCCTCATTTCTTCTGTTCCTCATCTCTTCTGTTGGTCGCGGCTCATCCCTTCGCTACGGAGACCACTCTCGATTACCACTGCAAGATTTTAACTTCATTTCCCGGGGCAGGAATCCGGGGGATGTTCGAAGACAACAGCAAAGACAGACCAGCCAAACCAGCTCCAAGGTAGAATACCATCGCTGGAGAGATCATCCAGATCAAACCGAAAGAGGCAGGAATAACGACTGCCGCAATATGATTAATAGTGAAAGAAACCCCGGCTGTAGATGCCATATCTGCCGGATCCGCGATTTTCTGAAAATAAGTTTTGATCGCCAGCGCCAGTGCAAAAAACAGATGATCGATCACATACAGTCCTGCCGCATAATGACTATTCTCAACCACCGCATAACCAAGAAATACAAACAGTAACCCCAGATATTCAATCATCAATGCACGTTGCTCACCAATTCTGCCAATGGCCCGGCCGATTCTCTTGGCAAACAGAAAGTTAAACACATAATTAATGAGAAAGAGGAATGTGATATCTCCTGCAGAATAACCAAACTTTTCCACCATCAGAAAACCGGCGAATACCGTAAAAATTTGCCGCCGGGCACCACTCAGAAAGGTCAAAACGTAATACAACCAATAACGTTTTCTCAGCAGTAACTTCTTATTCTGAATTGTATGAGCCTGATATTGTGGGAAAGTCATCCAGACAAACAGAGCCAATAAAAAGGCAATGCCGCCACTGACGAGATAAACCCACAGATAGGGCCATGCAAGCACTTCTAACATGACCCATAGCGCGCCATAAGCCAGTAACGATGCAAATGCACCCACTGAAATCATACGCCCCAGCATTTCAGGGGTATCTTCTTTATTGATCCACTGTAATGCCAGCGACTGCTTCAGTGTTTCCATATAATGGAACCCCGCTGACATCAATAACGTTGTCCAAAGCAATCCAGAAAACGATGGGAAGAAACCGGTTATTGCGGTACCAATCGTCAACATAAATAAAGCAATCACAAGGAATCGTTGCTCTTTGATAAACGGCAGAATAAATACGACAGTAAACGCAAGTAAGCCGGGAATTTCACGGACACTTTGCAAAATCCCGATATCCGCGCCATTAAACTGTGCTTTTTCAATCGCAAAATTGTTCAACAGCGCCATCCAACTTGAGAAAGCAATCGGAACAATCACCGACACAATCAATAAAAAGTGGGTTGGTGTCTGCCAGCGATGAGCTTGCCGATTTAACATAGTGTTCACTTATATTTCAAAAAAACTCCATCATACGCTGTTCGAATAAAAATGAGAACGCATGTTAACCAACACATCAACGTTCACGCCTGCTCTCAACATTGTTCACTCAATGAATATGATGAATCAAAATACTGATGGGATAATGATATTGATTTACTCAAAAACAGCGCCTGAAAAACCGTTTATTCACGCGCAAAAAAAAGCCAAGTGCAATCCGCACTTGGCACAATCAATGTGAACAACAGGGTTCACTAACAACGTCAGTTGGCTAGGTGACCCTCGGCTTAAAGGGTCATGATCAATAAAGCACATACCATGCCAACTTTAAATAATCATTCAATACAGTTACTTAGATGATACAGTCAACCATTGAATGCATTCATACGAATAAAAGATTTGCTTTTTGCAAAAAATCGTCTCTATTTTGCAAAAAGCAAACAGAATTCAAACACCGATTTTGCAAAGTCTATGGGGATTTCTCGCAGAATTCGATATACTGAATGCCCGATAACTCTTTATATTTGATTGACTCAATGAACTATTTCATCACTTTCATGAAAGGTCTCGCCATGGGAGCCGCTGATGTGGTGCCGGGTGTTTCCGGTGGCACAATTGCTTTTATTACCGGTATCTATGACAAACTGTTAGAAAGTATTCGTCGTATTAATCCCAGACTGATTTCCTATCTGCGCCAACACGGTGTAGCCGCGACATTAGGTCATATCAATGCGTTATTCTTACTGAGTCTATTTGGTGGCATTTTTGTCAGTATTCTCACGCTTGCCAAACTGATCTCTTGGTTGCTGGACACGCATCCGATCCCACTCTGGTCATTCTTCTTCGGCCTCATTTTAGTTTCCGTCTACCATATCTTCAGACAGATTGAACAGCGACGTTTATTAGATATCCTCGCATGGGGGGCTGGTTTAGCGCTCGCCTATACCATCACGGTATTACAACCGCTGAACTTAGAACCCTCACTTCTGAATGTCTTTATTGCCGGATGTGTCGCGATCTGCGCTATGATTCTGCCGGGCATTTCAGGGAGCTTTATTCTGCTGCTACTTGGGATGTATGCACCAATCCTCGATGCGGTGAAAGCCATGCAAATCAATATTCTGATGGTATTTTTGGTCGGATGTGTTGCAGGATTACTCAGTTTCTCTCACCTGCTCTCTTGGTTACTGAAACATTACCGGGATGTCACCCTGTCAGGTCTGACAGGGCTCATGGTCGGCACATTACCGAAGATCTGGCCGTGGAAAGAAACCCTGACTTGGCGCACCAATTCTCATGGTGAGCAAGTCCCGCTGGTACAACACAATCTGTCACCGATGGCGTATGAGCAACTCACATCTCAATCTGCGCAACTGTTTCTGGCAATCGTGATGATGTGTAGCGCAATTATTTTGGTTCTGGCGCTCGACAAGTTTGCCAGTCCCTCACAAAAATAGAATGTCGTCAGATGATAATGGTTTGGGGAAGTCTTCTTTCCCCTGCCATAATACACAATCAAACACTTAAAATGAGATTAACACGCCGCAACATTTTTAGTCACAAAAAATTAACATCTGCAATAAAATCATCCATTTTTACGCCCAAGCAGCAATTTTCCCGCCTGAAATCTAATTAATTCTAGACACATCATTTTGTCTCTATAATATGACTTTTTCTGGACTTTGGTGGTATGAATCTACAACACACTGCTTCAGTATCACTGCTGTTCAGAAATATTATAATTCGAATCCGGATGTGATCTGAGACAGAGACAAGCCGTCCTCCGGCCAAAATCAACGACGATCAACATCCCCCCATCACTAAATCGCAGGAATTAGTATGCAAAGCAACAACATCTTCGCTCGTTTTGCCCGAGGCAACTTAGTGCTGCAAATCATCGCAGGCATTGTTCTCGGAGCACTTCTGGCGACATTCGCTCCCGAAACCGCCAATAAAGCCGGCTTGCTGGGTAGCTTTTTTGTCAGTGCATTGAAAGCCGTCGCACCCGTTCTCGTTTTCGTTTTAGTTGCGGCTTCAATTGCCAATCAGAAGAGAAACCAACACACCTTTATGCGCCCTATTGTGGGATTGTATTTACTGGGGACATTTACCGCTGCACTCACCGCAGTCGTGTTAAGTTTTATGTTTCCAACCACATTGACACTGGTTGCCGGTGCTGATGGTGCAACACCCCCACAAGGCATCACAGAAGTGCTTCATACCCTTCTGTTTAAGATTGTCGATAATCCAATCAATGCCATTGTTCAAGCCAACTATATCGGCATTCTGGCTTGGGCGATCGGTTTAGGATTAGCCTTACACCATGCCAGTGCATCGACCAAAGCGATGCTCGAAGATCTCAGTCACGGTGTTGCCATGATTGTCCGTTTCGTGATTCGCCTCGCCCCGTTCGGTATCTTTGGTCTGGTGGCTTCGACATTTGCGACAACCGGATTTTCGGCACTTGCGGGCTATACCCATCTGCTCGCCGTCTTGCTGGCATCAATGCTGATTATCGCTCTGATCGTCAATCCACTGATTGTTTATGTTAAAACGCGTCGCAACCCTTATCCGCTGGTTTTGCAATGTCTGCGTGAAAGTGGTGTGACTGCATTCTTCACCCGTTCGAGTGCTGCCAATATTCCGGTCAACCTAAACCTGTGTGACAAACTGGGATTGGATGAGGATACCTACTCTGTATCGATTCCTCTCGGTGCGACAATTAACATGGCAGGTGCTGCTATCACCATCACAGTTCTGACACTGGCTGCGGTCAATACGCTGGGGATTGAAGTCGATATGATGAGTGCATTACTGCTCAGCCTTGTTGCCGCGATATCGGCTTGTGGCGCTTCGGGTGTTGCCGGAGGCTCTCTACTCCTTATCCCGCTGGCGTGTGGCCTTTTCGGCATCTCCAATGATGTAGCAATGCAGGTCGTTGCAGTCGGATTTATTATCGGCGTGATTCAAGATTCAGCAGAAACCGCGCTAAACAGTTCAACAGATGTTGTGTTCACCGCAGCAGTCTGTCAGGCAGAGCACCAGAAGACAGTCTGATGCTTTCGTTGCGCTATCCTGCCACGCGGGCAGGATAGCATCTGGCAATATTGATGAGCTGACCTTCTTGTGATGACAAGACGTTAGTGCATATGCTTATCGGTAAAGTCCAGTTTAAGATTCTTTTCCTCACCGTCACCTTTTTCAGCGTTCGCTTGGGTTTCTCCACCGCTCATATCATCATGGGGCAACAACTCTTCCATCTCAGCGACCAATGCATCGCTATCATCAGCTGGAAAATCATCTTCAGGATATTCACGTTGGGGAATCGGAACATTGCGTTTATATAGCTTATTGAAAGCCCGGATAATCAGATGCTTCCCAATTGTCCCTGTCTGGATTTTTTTCAACAATGGCTTGGCAAAACTTTGCAACAGCACAATCGAGTCAACCCCAAGGCGGCTGCCGACATCATCCCGCATCCCTTTTGCCGGCTCATAACCACAATGCGCCGATAAAAAAAGCCAGATATAAGCCACAGAATTACCGTACGCACCATGATCCATCCACGCTTTCCCGGCATGATACATCGCCTCAGCATTGCCCCTTTCTCCGGCACATTCCAGCCAGTAGCAGCCTTTACGATGATCCTGGCTCACGCCATTGCCTTTGAGATAACTCAAGCCTAATTTCATCATCCCTTCCGAGCTATCGAGTCTGGCGGCCTTGGCATACCAAAAACAAGCATCTTCAGGCTTCGGGACCGGATTGTCGCGGGAGACGTACCAATCTCCCAAAATCAGTTGAGCCGGGATGAAGTTTGACATCGCCACCTTCTCAAGAATCCGGACTCCTTTCTCGATATCCACCGAAATCCCCAGACCGGCGAAATAGGCCTTCGCTGTCTCACAAAGTGAATGCAAATCGCCTTCCATGCCGCGAATATACATTTGCCAGAATTTAGCTTTTTCTTCCAACACCGTATCCTTGCGGGAACGCTGACAAATCCGCACGACACCATACATCCCGGTAATATTTTCCAGCGACGCTGCCTTTTCATACCAAAATAATGCTTCCCGCAGATCACGTTTCTCAGCCTCTTTAGCCAAATAGAGAATGGTCGGAATATGGCCTTCCTCGGCTTTTCTCTGGCGATCTTTCCGGTCTTCTGCAACAGCCTTTTCTCTCGCACGGCGATCCGAACTCTCCCGGGCTTGACGTTCAGCTTCCAGCCGTTTTTGTTTTACCGAGAGGACCATCATCCAAGACACCAATAAAATCAGTGACAGACCAGCCAGTCCCATTAAAAATCCGATAATATTCATTCATGCCTATTTCTGGTTGGTTGCAAAACAGAGCATTCAGACTCTGATGCCAGACGATACCCGTGTTAAAAAGAATATCAGCAACAGATGTAATGACGCGAGTCATTTTCCTCACAAAGTGATATCTACCTAAAATAAGAATAGAATCGATGCCGAAGATTTGTCACTCCCGATGGACTTTCACCGATTTCCCCAGCAAAAATGCAAATCCTGTGGTATATAAAATATATAGCGTGTGTCACCTTCGTTTGCGTTAATCTTTTGACACTCGCGTGATCTGTGTACATTTTGTGGCGAACACTTGACCAATGCACAACAAAGTTTTTTACTAGAACCGTTTTCAGCAGAAACAACACGAGTAAGGATAACCGGGTGGAAAACTAAATGCATAAAGTGAACGATACGGTCCAATCTCAATCTCAACCTTATCCTTTAGGTGCCACACTGGATGCCGAAGGATGCAACTTTTCTATCTATGCACCGGGTAACCCGTCTATTCGGCTCGCATTGTTCGATGAACAAGGACGCTACGACACATATACCCTTGACGGTGAATACGCCGGAATCCGGTTTACTTATATTCCTGCGATTCGCGCCGGTCAAAAATATGGGTATCTCATCAAGCAGCCAGACCAAAAAAAGTGGCAATATATCTCCGACCCTTATGCAAAATCACTTGATGGGTCATTGAGCTATAAGCCCCCCTTCACCATTAAATCGAGCTTTCGACTCCCCAAATGTGTGGTTGTCGATGATAGCTTTGACTGGCAGGATACATCTTGCCCCAATATCCCACGGGAAGAGACCGTTTTATTCGAAACTCATGTGAAGGGGTTGACGCAACAGCATCCGGATATCCCGTCCAAGTTGCGCGGAAAATATCTCGGTCTGATTCATCCCAAAATGATGGCGTTTTACCAAAAACAGCACATTAAAACGCTACAGTTCCTGCCTATCGCTGCGTGTATGCATGAGTCTCACCTGTTGGAAACGCAGCAGGTCAATTACTGGGGGTACAACCCGTACCTGTTTATGGTCCCCGATCCGCGCTACGCCATTGATGATCCGGTTACTGAGCTGAAAACGGTAATTCGCACACTGCATCAGGCCGGTATCGAGGTGATTCTGGATGTCGTGTACAACCATACCGCTGAAGGTGGTACCGATGGGCCAATCTTCAACCTGAAAGGATTAGACCCCAAATACTACATCACCCATGAAAATACTTACGCCAATTTCACCGGTTGTGGCAACACCGTCGATCTGGCTTACCAGCCGTCTCTCAATCTGGTCATGGATACACTCCGTTATTGGGTCAGTGAATATCACATCGATGGCTTCCGTTTCGATCTTGCTGCAACCCTCGGCAGATCCGGAGAAACATTCAGTCCGGATGCACCGTTTTTTAAAGCCGTTGCTCAAGACCCTGTGCTCAAGCAAACCAAACTAATCGCAGAACCTTGGGATATTGGACCGAACGGCTATCAAGTCGGTAACTTTCCGTTCGGCTGGAACGAAACCAACGACAAACTCAGAGATATCAGTCGCAGCTTCTGGCGTGGCGATCAGGGGTACCTCAAAGAATTCGCCACCCGAATTATGGGTTCCCGAGATTTGTACAGCGCCGCAAACTGGCCTTTCAAGCTGACGGTCAATTACATTACTTATCATGACGGTTTCACACTCCAAGACCTTGTGTCATACAAACACAAGCATAACGAAGCCAATGGTGAACAAAACCGAGACGGACACGGAGATAACCGCTCTGAAAACTATGGTATCGAAGGCCCGACTCAAGATGCCGAGATCAATAAAATCCGGATGCAGCAGAAGCGGAACTTTATGGTCACGGTACTGTTCTCATTTGGCATTCCGCATTTACTGGCCGCCGATTTGCTGTCTCATACGCAACAAGGCAACAACAATGCTTACTGTCAGGATAACGAGATCAGTTGGCTCAATTGGCAGTTAGGCAAGGATGAACAACAGTTTCAGGATTGGCTGGGCAGACTCGTCACCGCCCGGGAAAAATATATGGTGCCGTTTATTCAGGCGTTCAGTGGCGACTCACGCAACTCAAACCGTGTTTTCTGGCGCAAAGTGGACGGCTCGCTGATGACTCAGGACGACTGGAACCAACTCAATAGTGTGTCGTTGCATCTGGGAATCGGTGATACCGGTGACGAAATCCTTTACCTGATCAACCGAACCAAGGCACCGGCTCGATTTTCTCTCCCCGAAAGTCAGCAGGTATGGCAAGTTTTATGTGATACCGCATCTTTTGAAATGATGTCCACCAACACCATCAAGAGTGAACGGTTACAACCTGCCATGTCTTTTGCCATTCTCTATTGTGCATCTCAGGATTGTGCATCTCAGCAAATGTCCTGATCGTAGCAGACTGTGAAAGCCTCCAAAGATGATTATAATGGAGGCTTATTGTTTTTTTCCACGTCGCAGGGTGACAGTCTGCTCTGAGAACAACACGATTTCTCCGTGATTTACCGAGTGATTACCGCAACCAAAGGACCTTTATGTTTAAGCGATTTGAGGGGTTTACGCAGGCTTTTCCCTCAGAAGAGCCACAACAACCACCAGCCACTTTATGGGCGTTTTGTCGTCATTACACCCAAGGATTTATCAAACCATTAATCATCATCGCTGTATTAAGTATGGCAATCGCCATTATTGAAGTCGCCCTATTCGGATTTATGGGCCGATTGGTGGACTGGCTTTCTACCAGTCAGCCGGAAACGTTCCTCGCTGATAATCAATCACTCTTGATCGGACTAACGGTTTTGATCCTAATCGCCATGCCACTGATTGTCGCGATTCATTCGCTGTTGATCCACCAGACGATGCTCGGCAACTACCCGATGTCAATTCGCTGGCTGGCACACCGCTACCTGCTCAAACAAAGCCTCGCTTTTTATCAGGATGAATTTGCCGGCCGTATTGCAACTAAAGTCATGCAAACCTCACTGGCCATCCGTGAAACCGTGATGAAAATGGTTGATGTCTTTATTTACGTCAGTGTTTATCTCACCGCTATTTTGGTGTTGCTTGGCGATTCTGACTGGCGTCTGATGCTTCCCATGTTGCTCTGGCTCATCAGTTACATCGGCATCCAGTTTTTCTATGTACCGAAGCTCAAACATGTCTCGTCACTCCAAGCTGATGCCCGCTCAACCATGACAGGACGGTTCGTTGACAGCTACACCAACATTCAGACGGTAAAGCTGTTCTCGCACAATCACCGGGAAACAAGCTACGTTCAAGAGAGCATGGAAGGTTTTCTCGGCACAGTGTACCGCCAGATGCGTCTGGTCACCGGATTTAATCTCTCGGTTGAAGTCGCCAATTACCTGCTGCTCTTTGCTATTTCTGCAATTTCGATTTATCTGTGGTCACAACAAGCCATTACCGTCGGTGCCATCGCTGTGGCGATCTCACTGGCACTGCGAATCAACGGGATGTCAAAATGGATCATGTGGGAAATCGGCGGATTATTTGAGAACATGGGGACCGTCGTGGACGGGATGAATTCGCTCTCCCGCTCGATTTCAGTTCAAGATAAACCGGATGCCAAACCGCTACAGATCACCCAAGGGACAATTGAGTTCGATCACGTCCATTTCCGCTATGGCACCGATATCAATGTCATCAATGACTTAAACTTGCATATTCGACCCGGAGAAAAGGTCGGAATCGTCGGACGTTCCGGAGCAGGAAAATCAACACTGGTCAACCTACTGCTCCGTTTTCATGACGTCGAAAGCGGTCAAATCCGCATTGACGGTCAGGCTATCGATAAGATAACACAAGATTCACTCCGCCGTGTGATTGGTATGGTGACACAAGATACATCTTTGCTGCATCGTTCCATCCGTGAAAACATTCTCTACGGTAATCCCCAAGCTACTGAAGAGCAGATGATTCGCGCTGCACAACAAGCTCATGCTCATGAGTTTATTGAAACCCTCTCTGACCCGCATGGTAATCGAGGTTATGATGCTCAAGTCGGAGAACGCGGTATCAAGTTATCCGGCGGGCAACGCCAGCGCATTGCCATTACCCGGGTCTTGCTGAAAAACGCTCCGATCCTGATTCTCGACGAAGCAACTTCAGCACTCGACTCAGAGGTGGAAGCCGCCATTCAGGAAAGCCTTTATGAGCTGATGGAAGGCAAAACCGTGATTGCGATTGCCCACCGCCTCTCAACCATCGCCGCCATGGACCGCCTGATCGTGCTCGATCAAGGCAAAATCGTCGAAGAAGGGACGCATCAGGCGTTACTCGCCAAACATGGTATTTATGCACACCTCTAGGAACATCAGACCGGTGGGTTTATCGGTTATAAGTAAATCCGTAGCATGAACCATAGCGGTGCTCATATAGATCTTCTCATCCGATGCGCCGCTTCATCAATCAGCCTTGATAGTTTCTTTCCCTGCAATCAAGGCTTTCCTTCTAAAACTAACCGTTTTCTTCTAAAATCCGCCTGTTTCGAGATTTTCAGGAGATGAGACACCAACATGATCAACAAAAGCCTTTATACCAACCTGATTGCGATTCTCTGCATGATTGCAGGCTATCAGCTGAATGAAGATATTCTATTCACTGCGGGACTATTTGCCTTTTCCGGTGCGATCACCAACTGGCTCGCCATTCATATGCTCTTCGAGAAAGTACCCGGATTATACGGCTCAGGTGTGATTCCTAAACGCTTTGACGCGTTTCGTTCCGCGATCAAGTCTCTGATGATGGAACAGTTTTTTACCGATACCAATATTGATAAATTTCTTGATCAAGAACTGAATCAAACCAGTCAATTCAGTCTGGAACCGGTGATCGCGCAAGTTGATTTTAATCCGACGTTCGATGCATTAGTTGAAACCATTGCTCAGTCATCTTTCGGAGGAATGCTCGCCATGTTTGGCGGAACCGATGCGCTGCAACCGCTCAAACAACCTTTTGTCGAAAAGATGCAGCAAGCGATGGTTGAAATCAGCCATAGTGATTCGGTCCAAAATGCCCTGAAAGAGCAGTTAGAGTCCGAGACGATGAAAGCAGATATCCGTCAGAACATCGAACAGATCATCGATCAGCGGCTTAGTGAATTAACCCCGCAACTGGTCAAAGAGATGGTGCAGAAAATGATTAAAGAACATCTGGGCTGGCTGGTGATTTGGGGGGGTGTATTCGGTGGGCTCATCGGTGTGGTTACCGCACTCTTATCGTAACCGTCATTGCCATAACAGATACCACAACAGACGATTGTCATTGCTGACTGTGGTCATTACAAACCGTTTGATGATAAACGCTACTGAAGCAACAAAACCACATGGATATCCATGTGGTTTTTTCGTTGTATCAATCGACAGATTAATCCAGTTTGAACGTTGCCACTTTTGAATTCAGAGCGATTGCCTGATCTTTCATTTCATTAGTCTGACGCAACCCGGCTTCGGCACCACCTGCCAGCCCCTCCGTGACATCTTTAATCGCGGTAATATTTTGGGTAATCTCACCGGTAACATGGGTCTGCTCTTCTGCTGCGGTAGCAATCTGCGTCGCCATATCACTAATCAGACCGACAGAAGACAGGATTTCCTCTAAAGCTTGGCTGGCATGATCGGCATCCTGAACCGAGCTTTCGGCCAGTTTGGCACTATTTTCCATAAAACCGACCGCTCTTTTGGTCATTTCCTGCAGCGTTTGAATCGTCGATTTGATCTCTTCGGTTGAAGTGTGTGTCCGTTGAGACAGCATCCGAACCTCATCAGCCACCACCGCAAATCCACGTCCCTGTTCTCCGGCCCGGGCAGCCTCGATTGCGGCATTCAGGGCCAACAGGTTGGTCTGCTCCGCAATCCCCTGAATCGTGCTCAGCACAGCCGATATTGCCGCAGAATGCTGATCAAGCTCTGAAATCACTGAGCTGGCTTGAGTCACTTCACTCGCCAGATGATTGATCGATTTTCTGGTATTCATCACCAACTGATGCCCGTGCTGGGTACTCTCAGAAGAACTCTGAGCCGAGTGTGCGGTCTGTTCTGCATGAGAGGCAATTTCCTGCGTTGCAGAGGCCATCTCCGTCACTGCAGTTGCAACCATGGTGATTTCCTGCTGCTGAACCGAGAGATCCTCGGCGGTCTGATTAACCCGTTCGGTACTCTTTTGCGACATCACGGTTAGCGCATCGGATTGTTGACGAATATGACCGATTAACTGTTGCAGACTATCGACGAAGGTATTAAATCCATGCGCGACTCTACCCACTTCATCATTACTACGGATCTCAATCCGCTGCGTCAGATCACCACCGCCCCCTGCGATCTGCTCCAATGCATCAGAAACGTTCTTCAACGGACGGAACAAAATATTACAAATCCAGTTGAATAGCGCGACACCGATCAAGACCAATACCCCCGTTACCGCAAGTTGGCTATACAAGGTATGATAAAGCGGCTTGACCAAAGACTGCTGATCAATCACCGCCACCGTGATCAAATCACTGTCTTGGATCGACCGTGCGTAAACCACATATTTTTTACCCTGAATCTCTATCACTTCATCTTGACCAGAGCGGACAATATTCTGAATATCCGCAAAAGGAATCCCCAACTTATCAATCGGCTGATTCAGTAAAGAAACATCTTGATGAGTGAAGATATGCCCCATCTTATTGGTGATAAACATATAGCCATCACCCGGTAGAATCACCTGCTTCAGGCTATTGAGAATATCACTCAGCTCAATATCAATCCCCAGCACCAACTCTGAACCAAACAGATTAACGACTTTCCCCATCGACACGACATTTTTGCCTGTGGCTGCAGCAACCGTCGGGTTGTCCATGAAAACCTTATCCGGGTTTTTCTTCGCATTGATATACCAACCCCACTTTCTGGGATCATTATTGCCCGGTGGCAACACGACCCCATTGGCATTTTTCTGACTGCCATCAGGATAAGCAAGGAATACATTCTCAAAACCCGCAGCTCGTTTCATCTGCTTCAAATGAGTCACAATAGACCCTTCCTGAATTTCTTCAGATAAAGAAGTCAAAGCCAGTTCTTTCGACTTTAGCCAGTCAGTCACATATTGATTATAAGAAGCACTGGTACTCAGTAAGCGCTGTTCGACAGAAACGGATAATCGATCCAAAGAGGCATTAAATGAAATGATCTCGACCAATATGCAACCGACAACGATGGCAATACTGGCAGATATCGCTAATTTATTTTTTAATGATAGATTTTTAAACATAGGCACACCTTGTTTGACTGAGGTGATAAAACATATTCCCTAATGAGCATATTGTTCAGTGACGACATATTTTCATATGAAAACGTATCCTAACTTTATCTGCCAATTTCCGGCACATAACAATGACGATCGTCATACTTTGATAAATCACAAAGACAATCAAATCAAAAACAAAAAAAACATACGCATACAATATAAAACGTAGTCTATCCGTATTTTTTTTCTATATTTTCCCGCAAAACTGAAACCTAGGTAACGCTTATTGAACATTCTTTTTTCTTATTATTGACTCATCTCTTCTTTGTTAGGATCCTCGCATAATTGTTAGTCGGTTTTGGATCCCGATGGGTACAAATTGGAGTTATATGTCGGCTCACTCAAAAGCAGACTCGAAATACTGAAAGCGAAACCATATCGTCGTGGCCTCATCTGGCTCTAAACATACAAATGATGCAAGGGAAACACATGACGTTTGAAGAGGAAGAAAATGGTCGAAAGAATTCATTATGAAGGATTACCGCAAATTGCCGGTCCTTACGTTCACGTAACCAAGCATAATCAAACACTGTATATATCAGGGTTGACTGCGTATGGCACAGAGGCGCAATCATCGGATCTGCCTCAACAAAGTCAGGAGATCCTGAATCAAATCGCAACAATTCTGAATTGTGAGCAGCGCTTAAAAAGTGATCTGGTCAAACTCACAATCTTTGTCCGCGATATAAGCCAGTTAGCGACCATTCGAGAGCAGTTGTTTGAATTCTATGATACCCATCTCCCCGCTTGCTCTCTTGTTGAAGTGTCAAAGTTAATTCACCCTGATTTGCAAATCGAAATTGAGGCCGTTGTCGCGCTGTAAGGGATTGGTGAGAATGATGCGGGGGACATACAATATTTAAGCCGAACGTTATATACATCCATTGAAATTTCTTGTTATGGCGTAATGCTCAAAGAGGGCCATCTAACTAACCACCCTTTTGAATTGACACGGGTTTCAAAGGTTGCTCGTGACCTTCTGGGGTTGTGAGTGATACAGTAACTCAATAGAGATTCAATCCCAAACCCAGCCACAAGTTCATATTGATTGAGACCAATTTGACGAACTGCGACTGCCGTTTCTTTTTCAGGCCAATAACGCATCGCGTCCACTGAACTTTGGTAAGGTTTATCACCATTACGCTCGTGCATTTTCGCTTGATTACGCACTTGCCAGTTAAGCTGCGGCATACAACCTTTCAGCTGTGCTTCGTATTCCAAATAGGCGTGAGGATCAGGCTCATCAGGGTCAAAGTAGATCACATCCACATCATTCAAGGGAGTCGCCACTTTGAAATTATGCAGTGAGTCCCAAACTAAATTCCGGACGAAACCGGCTGCTATATAGCATTGGGGCAGCCTCAAATGAAACACGTGATCGAGTGCCTCAACTCTTATCGGATCCCGTTTGATTAATTCTACAATCTTGTCCATTCTTCTCCTGTACTTTTTAATCAGACATGGTCTGTATCATTCTGGCAAACAATACCGAACTTAGATTTATATTTATTTGTTTTATCTCACAAACGATATCAATCCCCTACTGGTCTTCTTTTTGACCGTCATAAACCCCATCAAAGGATAAAAGCCGAACTTCCATCACCGCACCAAAAAATTCTAGTCGTATCGACGGTTCATTCTTCTGTTTCAGTTGAGAGCTAAATGTCTCATACAGCGTTGCAATAAAGTCTTTGACGGACTGATCAGCATCAGCCAGAGAGCGGGATAGTTCATCTTGTTGCATAATTAGCCTACTAACCAAATTATAATAGAATTAACTGACTTCTCAATTTATAAGCAGAATTATTTAAAAAATGAGTTTAAATTAATTCAGCTATTGAGAATCATCATATAAATATGTATTTTAATCGAATAACAGTAAACTATAATTTCCTGCTATCTTTGTCAGTTCAAAGCACTCAGCATTTACTAACAATTTTGACAATATATATAATATTTTATTTCATATAAACCATTTAACTGACCGAACTCTCCTAATCTGACATAATTAAATTATTTTTATTTCCATATTCATCCATACACTTAACTTAATTATTTTATAAAAACATTTCTATCATTTTTATGATTACAGAAGATTATTAATTTTTTCAAATATGTCAATTTTATTTATGTGTCATTTTGGGTCAATATGTATTGATGATTCATTTAATATGATCGGCCCAATATATGCCTGCAAGAAACATCAGTGATTGAGCCGCTTAAAATACACTTTTTTACAGAATACATTCCATATCGTTATAGCCAATTTAAATTTCATTTATTTCACACCACTGTATGCTATAACAGATTTATGCTATCTTATTATCTGTTATAACAGACTTTGGATAAAGACATCATGAAAATCGACCAAGATGTCAGTCAGAATTTACGCCGTATAAGGCATGAAAAAGGTCTGACTTTAGATCAAACAGCAGCATTGACTGGGGTAAGTAAAGCCATGCTGAGTCAGATAGAACGCGGCGTATCCAGCCCAACGATTGCAAGGCTGTGGCAAATTGCGACCGGACTGAATGTATCCTTCTCACACTTCGTTGTTCCGAATCAGACAATCAATACTCAGCTTAACATCCCCAAAGTGAGTCATGAACGAGCGATTGACGACTGGGTGAATGATGACTTTTATGTCAACGTACTTTTCCCTTATGAGGCATCAGTTGGCTTTGAGGTTTATGAACTCGGGCTGAAAGAACATTACGAACATCAATCAGAAGCTCACAATCTGGGGGTTATTGAGCACGTTATATGTGTGACTGGTCGAATGGCTATTTACTGTGATGACACCTGGCACGTCTTGGGGGAAGGACAAGGGATTCGTTTCAATGGCGCACAACCTCATGCATATAAAAATATTGGCAATGGTCGCGCCATTTTTCACAACATCATTCATTATCCGGCTGCGGATTACTGATTCAATTGCGATAAAAAAGACATCATCATTGATTTTATTTGCAATGGATTTTAGAAGGTAAATCATGACTAAGAAAATATTCTGGGAAAACCCCTATCAATCAGAATTAACCTCTCACGTGACGAGTATCGATGGTCAAATTATCGAATTATCCGAAACGATCTTTTATGCAGAATCCGGCGGTCAGGAAAGCGATCACGGCACCATCGGCGGCATTGAAGTCATTCATGCCGAGAAAGCAGGGACACGTATTCTTTATACGCTCAAGTCTGCCCCACCTTTCTCCGTTGGAGATAGTGTCATGACACGAATAAACTGGCCCCGAAGATATGCGCTGATGAAGCTCCATTTTGCCGCTGAGTTGGTACTTGAGTGCTTTTATCAGCATCTGACCATTGAAAAAACAGGGGCGCATATTGCCGAAAACAAAAGCAGGATCGATTTTTATTATGACGGCAATATTGGAAAATTAGCTGAAGAGATAGAAAAACAAGTACAAGCAATCATTGATGCGGATCTTGCAATTGAAAGTCGCTTTTCCGACATCGGTAAGGAGCGAAGATATTGGAAGATTGACGGGTTCTCCGAGGTTCCCTGCGGCGGTACGCATATCCGTAAAACGTCTGAAGTTGGTAAAGTCAAATTACGACGAAAAAACCCGGGGCGAGGAAAAGAACGAGTGGAAATTACCATTGAATAACAGTTTAGCTCACCAGTGACCAAGCGAATTCAATTCATAGCCAAGTATAGACGTTGAACCAAAGGGGATGCGATTTACAGTTGATTTTAAATTAAAATACCACACATGCAATCCAAACCGTATGTTGTGAGCTTTCTTTAAAAAGTTCACAAAGCTAGTTTAAGATCTATGGTAATCAACTACTCTTTGTCTACCACCAACCTTATCTACCTCTTTGAAAATATGACTGAATAAAAGAATTGATTGTTACCACATAAAAATGTGTTCCTATTACTAACTTGGATAAAGATGGTAACTGTATTGAATTATTCAGTTGAAATGTGGATAAATTACCCTACTACTGTGATCGCTGGAAAACCAGAACCAAGAGCTCATCGAGCAGGCCTAAATAACTGTTCCTAATTATGCTCCACTTTCATCGAGCCATGACCGCCATCAGGAAATGGTGAAACATTATCGATAAAGTAACGGACCCGCTGTAATAACTGTAATAATTGCCACATCATTTTACACTGATGATTCCGGGTCACTGTTTCATGCAAGGCGTACCAAAGCTTTTCTATTTTGTTCATCCGCGGAGAATAAACCGGCTGAAACAACAAAAGGTTCACTTCCATTGCCATTAACTCGATGCTCCAGCGGGAACATTGGTAGCCAAGGTACTGTGGGTTCAGTTCAATCAATGCTTTTAGGAAGAATGATTAAGCTTTTCCGGGCAGGAGGCTGGAAAAGTATAAACCGTTATACCGCAGACTGCGGCTCACGTTCTACGCATAAACACTCACCTCAATCAAATTTGAATCCGGGTCCAAAAAATAAACAGATTGGATCAGCCCGCTCGCCCCAGATTTTTCTACCGGCCCTTCTAAAATTTCAATCTCTTCACTGACTAAGTGATTAACGACATCACCTAAAGGCCAGTCAGAGATTAAACACAAATCTCCCGCACCGACCTGCGCTGCGTTTCTGGTTTCTTGGCCTAAGATTTGAAAGTTGATCTTTTGACAGCCAAATTTCACCGCTTTGCGGCCATTGGCAAATGAGACTTCTTCCATGTGTAGCACGCGCTTATAGAACTCTACCGACCGTTCAATATCCGAAACCGTCAAAACGATGTGATCAATATGACTAATCAAAATGTATCTCCTGTCTTCCTTGTGTTCGACGAACACCCTGTTTAAGAGAGTAACATTCGGCAGCCGAGGTATTTATCGCGTCAGGTCAGTTGCCGACACATGATGTGCGATTGGTCTTGAAAGCCGAGTTGCTGATAAAACTGTTGCGCGGATTGATTAAAGGCCATTACCTCAAGCCTGATTTGCGCAGCACCTTGTGATTTTGCCCACCGTTCACAGACGGACATCAGTTTTGTACCGATACCGGAAGCACGATGTTTCTCATCAACGACGATCGTTCTGATACAGCATATCGGACAGCTGACGATAAATGGAATCGTTTCATTTTTGGTGATCGTTGCGGTCAGAAAGCCAACAACCTGACGCTCTGTCTCCGCCAGCAAAAAAAGCGTTGATTCGTCATTCAACACATTCAGCCAGAATGGTTTATCAGCGGCTGAAGGCTTTTTAAATGCCAGCGGTGCATTCTCAAAGTGTAGCATTCCGATTTGCTCACTTAAAACCAACACCGCGTCTAAATCTGCTATTTCCGCGTTTCGAATTTTCATCATGTCCTTTGATCTCAGCGTGTTCGGCAAATACTATCCAACAGCATCAGTATCACTGGTTGAACACTTGACTCACTTCGAACTACATTACCCTGTGAACAACGTTGTTTTCAACTATCCAGCCAAAGAAAAAAGCCCCGACGATACAAGTATCATCGGGGCCTTATCGAAATAAGTGGCGCGCCCTACAGGATTCGAACCTGTGACCACATGCTTAGAAGGCACGTGCTCTATCCAACTGAGCTAAGGGCGCGTTACGGGGTGGGATTATACGAATTCACCTGAGTAAATCAATGAGTTTCTCTAATTGAATGTTTTAAATGCCTAAAAAATTGCCAGCTTGGGAAAAGGCTCAGAAAACATATCGGAAGCAAACGTTTGCTTATAGATGTTCTTCGAAATATCTGCGACAATGCGCGCAAAAATTTTGCTATTCTTTTGTTTCGCGACTCATGAAGGTAAGCCATGACTGCTCAAAATATTGATGGAACCCTAATTTCCAAAACCGTTCGTGCTGAAGTCTCTGCACGGGTGAAAGCAAGAACCGATGCTGGGCTTCGGGCTCCGGGACTTGCCGTGGTTCTTGTCGGGGAAGATCCTGCTTCCCATGTTTATGTCGGGAGTAAACGTCGGGCTTGTGAAGAAGTCGGCTTTATTTCAAAATCGTTCGATTTACCGGCCAATACCACCCAACAAGCGTTACTTGAGTTAGTTGATCAGCTCAATGCAGATCCAAGCATTGATGGTATTTTAGTTCAGCTTCCCCTCCCTGCCGGTCTTGATGCAACTCAGGTTCTGGAAAGAATCCTGCCGGATAAAGATGTCGATGGTTTCCACCCTTATAATGTCGGACGTCTTGCACAACGGATTCCGACCCTCCGTTCATGCACGCCAAAAGGGATCATGACACTGCTTGAACGGTACAACATTGACCCACGCGGCAAACATGCGGTTGTCGTCGGAGCATCCAATATTGTCGGTCGCCCGATGACACTCGAATTACTATTGGCTGGATGTACTACCACGACGTGCCACCGCTTTACCAAAGACTTAGAACAATTTATCCGTCAGGCAGAGATTCTGGTTGTCGCAGTCGGCAAGCCACATTTTATTCCGGGTGAGTGGATTAAAGAAGGCGCTGTTGTGATTGATGTCGGTATCAATCGTATGGATGATGGCAAACTGGTGGGTGATATCGAGTATGACGTTGCCAAAAATAAAGCCAGCTATATCACCCCGGTTCCCGGCGGTGTCGGGCCGATGACCGTCGCTACTCTGATTGAAAATACCATGCTCGCTTGTGAACAGTTCCACACTGATGCGTAGTGAGATGTTTATTGATATGAACAACACCTCATATCATTGATGAGGGTTCATAGCACAGATGTAAAAAAGGCTCCGGTAAGGAGCCTTTTGCATATCGGTTCTCGTCCGGCTAATTCATAATGATTCGATCCGCAAGGTGGCTGACCGCAAGCGCAAAATAATAAGAACGGTTCCACTTCATCAGCACGTTATAGTTGTTATATACCAAATAGACGCGCCCCTGCTCATCATCGGGAGCGATGAGCCAAGCCTCAATATCCTGTTTCAGTTTAGGCAGCGGGCTACCGTCATAACGTGTCACGCCCAGCTCACTCCACTGGTGAAGCATTTTACCCTGATCTTTGCCCCGTCCACTCAAGCCCATATCGAATCCACGCGGTAAATGCACCTGACGTCCCCAAATCATGTGTTCATTCCAGCCGGACTGACTCAGGTAATTCGCCGTTGATGCGAATACATCGGCTCTCGTGCCCCAGATATCTTTTTTCCCGTCGCCGTCACCATCGGCAGCGAAGGCCAGAAAAGAGCTCGGCATGAACTGGCACTGCCCCATCGCTCCGGCCCATGAGCCTTTCATTGCCTGCGGTGTGATATGTCGCTGTTCAAGGATTTTCAGTGCGGCCATCATTTCGCTGCGGAAGAATCGTTCACGACGCCCGTCATAAGCCAGTGTCGCCAACGCATCAACAACGTTGTATCCGCCGGTGAGCGAGCCAAAGTTACTCTCTACCCCCCACAGAGCGACGATATAACGAGGTTGCACACCATATTGTTTCCCGATTCTCACCAGCTCATCATAGTGTTCCTGATAGAGCTTTTTCGCCTTAGCGACTTTCCAGTCCGGCACGGCACGAGGAATATACTCGTCCAGAGTGAGCTTTTTCTCCGGTTGATTCTTATCGGCAACAATCGCTCTGGGACGGTAGGTGACCTTCTCAAAAGCTGCATTGATCGTTGCTTGGCTAATCCCTTCCTGCTTCGCTTGTTGTTTGAGGCCATCGACATACTGTTCGAAGCTCTCTGTATTGGCATAGAGGGGACAACTCAGAATCAATCCCAATCCAACTGACCATAATTTTTTCATTTTCTCTCCTCTCATCCTGATAAGTCTTCGCTACTACTGTTCGTGTCGAGCTGCTTTCCTTGCTTTATAGCTTTCTAATAAATTTTCCGGTGGCGGCGGTAGTTGTAAGAAAAACCCGTCATCGATGAGTGATGCTTTCACTTTTTCAATATCAACGTTTGCAAGGCTTTTCCCTGCCAGACTCATCGTCATCACTAAAACCGGCCGTCCGAACATCTGTAGCAGTGCTTCCGGAACTTTCGAGAAATCGTCTTTTTTCTCAATGTATAAATAGGTGCCTTCTTTTTTAGGACTTTTATAAATAGAACAAAGCATTACTGAGCCTTTTGTATATTTCCCGACCAGAATGTCAAGACTTACGATCTCAACACATAAAGTTAACCTAGTTTTGAGGTTAAAAGCGTCAATTAAAAGTAAGATATCTTGCTGAGTTTGAGCTGTGACTATAACATGACAGCCCTACTTTCAGGCAATGCCCTTTCTAAAGTGTTTTATGAGTTGAGGCCCAAATTACCTATGTCAATCACACCTGATCTTAAAGGTAGTAGTTTTACACTCTCCGTGTTACATCTTGCAGACAGTGAAATTTCAAAGTCCGTCGAGTTCTTGAAAGAAAAAGTGACTCAGGCACCGGCATTTTTCACCGCTGCGCCCATTGTGCTCAACATTGCCCAAGTTGACGGTGAACTTGATTTTCACCAGTTAAAACATGGGATTCATGAGACGGGCATGGTGCCTGTCGGCATCACGGGTGTCCGGGATAAGCGCACGCAAAATCTCGCATCCGAAGCCGGCTTTGCCGTTCTCACTGCCAGCAAGTCACCAAGTCAGGCACCCGCAGCAATCACACCGACTAAGACCATCACCACCCCGATCCGTTCCGGTCAACAGGTCTACGCGAAAAATTCTGACTTAGTCATTCTCAATCACGTTAGTGCCGGTGCTGAAGTGATTGCCGATGGTTCAATTCATATTTACGGTAGCTTACGCGGCAGAGCCATTGCCGGCGCCAGCGGACAACAGCAGGCGAAAATATTCTGTCACGATTTACAGGCTGAATTAATTTCTATCGCAGGTAATTATTGGCTCAGTGATCAAATTTCGAGTGAACACTGGCAGACAAAAGCGATGCTCAGTTATCATGACGGCACGCTCCACATTGAACCAATCACTATTTAAATCCTACTCAAAGGAAACTTAAGTAAATTTAAGGGAAACAAATGGCACGCATTATTGTTGTTACATCAGGTAAAGGCGGTGTTGGGAAAACGACATCAAGTGCAGCAATTGCCTCCGGTTTGGCAATCAAAGGCATGAAAACCGCAGTCATCGATTTCGACATCGGCTTACGTAACCTAGACCTCATTATGGGGTGCGAGCGCCGGGTGGTGTATGACTTCGTGAATGTCATTCAGGGCGAAGCAACGCTCAATCAGGCGCTGATCAAAGATAAACGCTCTGAAAATCTCTTTATTTTGCCTGCATCTCAAACCCGGGATAAAGAAGCTCTGACGCATGATGGTGTCAAACGTGTGCTTGATGAATTAGACAGCATGGGCTTTGATTTTATTATCTGTGACTCTCCGGCAGGGATTGAACAAGGCGCGCTCATGGCTCTTTACTTCGCAGATGAAGCCATTATCACCACCAACCCCGAAGTCTCTTCCGTGCGCGACTCCGACCGCATTCTTGGTATTCTCGATTCGAAATCACGTCGTGCCGAACAAGGTCTTGAACCGATCAAACAACATCTGTTACTGACCCGCTATAACCCCACTCGCGTCAGTCAGGGAGAAATGCTGAGTGTGGAAGATGTCGAAGAGATTCTACATATTAAATTACTGGGTGTGATTCCCGAAAGTCAGGCAGTGCTCAACGCATCAAATAAAGGGGTGCCGGTGATTTTTGATGATCAGTCGGATGCCGGTCAGGCTTATCATGATGCGGTAGAGCGCCTGACAGGCAACGATCTGGCGTTTCGTTTTCTGTCTGAGCAGAAAAAAGGCATTTTTCAACGATTATTTGGAGGTTAAGAACGTATGTCATTACTGGAGTTTTTCCGCCCGAAGAAGCAAACCTCCGCGAGTCTTGCGAAAGAACGTTTGCAGATTATCGTTGCCGAACGCCGTAGTCAGAACGATCCGGCTCCGAACTATCTGCCGCAGTTGAAAGAGGATATTCTGAAAGTGATCGCAAAGTATGTTGCCATTGACCCTGATATGGTTGAACTGACTTTCGAACACAAAGGCGATGATCTGTCTGTACTGGAACTGAATGTCAAATTGCCGGAAGAAGAGAAGTAACTCACTCGAGCACGACGGCCGCTCGCCATCATATAATCGGTATCAGCACCGGTTATATGATGATCTTCCGCTGATGCGCATTTCACCTTTCAATGACAACTCACCTTCATCGCACACCATTAAATGGCTGACACCATCTCGTATAAGGTATCGCCCAACGCTTCTTTACGCCATCCCTGCATGAGATCCGGTAAATATTGCGGATCGGTCTGCATCTTCCATACCCAGCCCAGTAATTGATTCAACTGCTTACGGGAAGCAAGAAACTCCGGAGATAACCCCAGCTTTTCAGACTGCACGTTGACTTGATCTTTGAGCCGTTTAAACAGCTGTTTATATCCGGGATAATCTGAAACAGGAATAATACGTGCCGGATAATCAGCTTCGCTGACCGCCTGCCCTTCTTTGACCAGTTGGCTGATTTTTGCACCGTGGCGTTTCACCGAGCGAGGATCAATACCTTCTGCTTCCATCCGTTTGAAGTTGACTAATTCCAGCCGGGCAATGGTCAATAGGTCTTGTTCTTTGATGACAAAATTCAGAGCCAGATTACGCTTTAAGGCCTCTTCATAACGCCAGGTCGCAAGACGTTTTAAGATCGCTAATTGTTTGGGTACCAGTTGCCATGCGCCTTTGATATCGAGATAAGCGTCTGTCGGCTGATAGCTTCGGGTCCGCTTTTCAACCTGTAGCCGGGATTCTTCCAATGCAGCATCCCACCAGCCTTTCTGTTGAACTTTTTCACACAATTGCTGATAAACCGGCATCAGATAAAACACATCAGCGGCAGCATAATCGAGCTGTTTGAGACTCAGCGGCCTTGCCATCCAGTCGGTCCGGGATTCACTTTTATCAAGCTCAACCGTTGTGAAATCCGCCACCAGCGCGGCAAATCCCGTAGACAGGCCATACCCGATAAATGCTGCCAGAATCTGTGTATCGACAAACGGTGTCGGTGCGCACTCAAATTGATGGTAGAACACTTCCAAATCTTCACCGGCAGCATGAAGCACTTTGAGCACCTGCGGTGCTTTTAACAGATTGACGAATGATGTCATATCTTCAATGGTTGTCGGGTCAATCAACGCAACGGACTCTCCGTCATAAAGCTGGATTAACCCCAGTTGGGCATGAAATGTCCGGGTCCGGACAAATTCCGTATCCAACATCACAACCGGACACTGCAATGCTTTGCGGCAGACCGCTTCAAGCTCATCTGAGCTGGTAATCATTTGATAGTTCAAAATTACTCACTTTTATCATTCATTGTCGGGCAACCGACCATCGTATCGCTGGTCATTGTATTCAGACAAGATCGTATTTAGACAAGGTTGTATGCAAACAAGGTTGTCTGTGTACAAGAAAAATGCCGACATGATGTCGGCATTTCTCAAAACGTCTCAATCACAGACGACTAGGCTTGTTCCATACTCAACATCGTCTGATTTTCATCTTTCAATGCACGGCGCAATATTTTTCCGACATTGGTTTTCGGCAACTCTTCGCGAAATTCTATCAGTTTTGGAATCTTATATCCGGTCAGATATTGGCGACAGTGAGCAATAATTTCTTCTTTTGTCAGCGAGGTATCTTTCTTGACGACAAACAATTTCACCACTTCGCCACTCACATCATGAGGTTGCCCGATCGCTGCGGCTTCCAGCACTTTATTGTGCATAGAAACAACATCTTCAATTTCATTCGGATAAACGTTAAAACCGGAGACCAGAATCATATCTTTTTTCCGATCCACAATATATAACATACCTTGCTCATCCATCCGAACAATATCACCGGTAGATAACCAACCATCGTCAGTTAAAACTTCTTTGGTTGCATCTTCACGCTGCCAGTATCCTGTCATGACTTGCGGCCCGCGAACCTGTAATTCACCGGTCTGATCAAACCCAACGACTTGGCCATGCTCATCAACAATCCGCACCTCCGTTGATGGCACCGGCAGCCCGATCGCACCACTGTAATCAGTCAAGTCATAGGGATTACCGGCCACCAAAGGCGAGCATTCGGTTAAACCATACCCTTCAAGCAGATGTAAACCCGTCACCTTTTTCCACTCATTGGCAACCGCCCGTTGAACCGCAGTCCCACCGCCGACAGACAAATGTAGTCGTGAGAAATCCATGTTGCGGAATGATTCATTGTGAACCAAGGCATTGAATAGCGTATTCACCCCTGTAATTGCCGTAACAGGGTAGCGTTGTAACTCTTTTACGAATCCCGGAATATCTCTCGGATTGGTGATCAGCAGGTTTTGTCCGCCCAATTCAATAAACAGCAAACAATTCACACTCAGTGCAAACACATGATACAAAGGCAAAGCAGTCACCACCAACTCTCGTCCTTCAGTCAGAACCGGCCCGTAAGCCGCTTTCGCCTGTAAAACATTGGCAACCATGTTCCGGTGAGAGAGAATCGCGCCTTTGGCAATCCCCGTCGTCCCACCGGTATACTGTAAAAACGCGGTATCATCGCCTTCGATAGCAGGCTTGACGTACTGCATATGACGACCACGTTTCAATGCTGTCCGCATCGAAACGGCATCGGGTAAATGGTAGTGCGGTACCAGTTTTTTGACATATTTAACGACAAAATCCACCACGGTCCCTTTCGCGCGTGGCAGCATCTGCCCCAGGCTGGTCAGGATGACGTGTTTTACCGATGTCCGTTGTACAATTTTCTGCAAGGTTCCGGCAAAATTCGAGACGATCACAATCGTGGTGACCCCAGCATCATTAAGCTGGTGTTCCAGCTCTCGGGGCGTGTACAGCGGATTGACATTGACGGCGACCAAACCGGCCCGTAACACACCAAACAACGCCACCGGATATTGCAGCAAATTCGGCATCATCAGAGCAACGCGATCACCTTTTTTGAGTTGTAGCTCGTTTTGTAAATAAGCGGCAAAAGCGCGACTACGCTCTTCCAGCTTGCGGAAGGTCATCACCGTTCCCATATTGACAAAAGCAGGCTGATCAGCGTATTTCGTGATCGACTGTTCAAACATCTCAACCAGAGATGAATAGACATCTGGATTAATAGTTTCAGGCACATCATTTGGGTAACGTGCAAGCCATGGATGCTCCACAGAGATACTCCTCGTGCTGGCAGGTCAATGCCCTGCCTTATTATATATGTTAATTATTTGTTAAATTATCAAAGTATTTAAAGTATAGACTCTAATTTAAAAAAATGGTGTTTCATCAATTTTCATTACAAACTGTGATATCAACTGACCAACGCGCTCAGGACACTCTAAGTGACAATGATGGCCGCCCTTCACATGTTGAATCTCAATTTGCTCTGGTAGTAAAGCTTGGGAATATGACTTTAAAGATGGGTACCCTTGGTCCCCTAAAACGACGTGAAAGGGAGATTGAATCGCAGCCAGCACGGCTTCAGCATGAGCGTCAGACATTCGATATAACGACTGGGCAGACAATTTCGGATCGGCCCGCCACATCCACTGCCCGTCTCGCAATTCGAGACCTCGTGCAACAATGGGCTCAATGATCGATTCCGGCAGTGCCGAATGTGCCGCCCGAACTTTCAGAGCCGCCTCATAATGGTCATAACCTTTGCTGCGCGATTTACGTCGAATGCGGGTACGACTATTCACCCCATCCCGTAACCGTTGGACACTATGTTCTGCTGATTCGGTCAAGGGTCCGAGACTCTCAATCAAAAACAGTCCATCGACATATTCAGGAAAGGCGGCACTATAGCAACTTGCAATCAATCCACCAAGCGAATGGCCAACTAAAATCTTATTTTTCGCTGGCAATGTCACTAAAAATTGATGAACGTCATCGATATAGTCATGAAATGCATAAAAGTTGTCTGCAGACTTATGGCTTGACAGACCATGTCCCGGTAAATCAATCGCGCATAAATGAATCTGGGGTGCAACCTGATACGCGACAGCCTCCATCACGGACATAAAACTGGCAGCATTATCCAGCCAGCCATGCAGGAAAACGACGGAACATGTTGCGGTTTGATGATTGCGAGTTTCAATCACCGCAATGTTCCGCTCAGCAATAGAATAAGTGTGTTGCACGAGCATAGAAAATTATTTGACCTCAGGTATCACCTTACCGGTTTGCGAGCCGAAACTCTCCCGACAACGCCAGTGATCACAATCACGTAAAAATGAGCCCGGTTCATGAATGACAACACGCTCCGTCACCCGCCATAAATGATAAGCCGATGCTGACAAGGCCGGAAATTCAGCACGGTATTCACCGACCTGACTCTTTTCCGGTGCAATGGCACTGCCGAGTACCGTCAGTAATCGGCCTTTTGCATAAGTCACCGGATCAAGAAAGTGGTTCACATACACAATAAACCGCCCTTTTGGTTCTTCTCGGATATCAGGTTTACCACTGGCATCAATGGGCAAATTGACCATTTCCAGACGAGTTTGGTTCGGCAGGTTCTTAATCTCAGCAATCACCCCACCCAGCCGTACATAAGGTGCCTGAGTCCCCTTCAGTGCGGAAAAAGTTTGATAATCCTGAATCACCGCTGCGCCGTCAGGTACTGACAACTCATCCGGCAGTGACACACAGGCACTAAGCACCAAACAGACGAAGGCTATCGCCATGCCTTTGCCAATACGACGATTGAAATGATAGCGAACCATGAGTTTCCCCTCATATTAAATATAAATATCGACCCCGAGCATCTGAGCAAGTTCCTCCCGCCGGGCTTGAGTCATGACACCGAAATACGCCTCCAGCGCTTTACGGGCCTGCCCCTCCGGTAAGTCATATTGCAGGTTTTCCTGAAAACGCTCGGTCTCTTTCATCGAACGCATCGAATGAGTGACAGCATTGGCAACAGGAGTCGGTTCATAGGTGCCGGAAGCAGCACTTGAAGCATCACCCTGCCGTTTTGCTTTCGCTGCCTTCGATGATTTTCCGGTTCCCGGTATCCGCGAAGGTGGTAATCCCTGAATCGAAACCATAATGTTCCTCACCTATCTTCGTGTATCGGTGGTGACACATCACCGCCCGCTTATGCTGCATGATCTGGCTCGCGAGATACGGCTATTCACGACCCGGTATTTTCTTCCAGGCCACCTGATCACGTAAATAAATCGGGCTGGCCTCTTCTGCCGGAACCGTTTTTCCGTTCTCAAACGCAATTTTGGCTAAAAATACAATATCTTCGGCATCGGGATAAAGCACCTCACCCGGTTCCGCCAGCAACGGTAATTGAGCTAGTTCATCACGATAAGCCGCCCACCCCGTTCCGGCACAGCGCCATGCATTCGAGTCCGGCTCAAGCTGTTGTGCCAATGTCTGAGGCGGAATCACACACTCCGCATCGACGATCTGCCAAGCGCCATTATCCTGACGGGTAAAGCGGCTCCAGTATACCTCACTCATCCGCGCATCAATGGCGGTTGCCACATGGTTGGCACCGTATAAGCGGTAACTCCCTTGCGCCATCGCTTCCAGCGTCGAAATGGGGACCGTCGGCAATCCGGCGCCAAACGCCAATCCTTGAGCAATCCCGATACAAATACGAACACCGGTAAAACTGCCGGGACCACGACCAAATGCCAGCGCATCTAAATCGGTCAGTTGAATGTTCGCTTCGTGTAACACTTCATCGACCATCGGCAGAATCTTTTTTGCATGATCCCGTGGGGCAATGTCACGCCGGACAAAGCATTGATTATCGACCATCAATGCAACAGAACAGTTTTCTGTTGATGTATCAATTGCAAGAATTTTTGGACTCATTTAACTCTCTGTACTCACTTCATCACTTTCCGAGTGCGACGGCTCCGATATATCACGGAGAAACGCTTGTATCTGTTCTAAATCACGAGTGCGCGGGATCGGGGGTAAACTTGCAAGAAACACGCCGCCATAATCCCGGGTCACTAACCGATTGTCGCAAATGATCAGCGCCCCTTTATCGCTTGCATCGCGAATCAGTCGGCCAACCCCTTGTTTGAGGGTAATCACCGCTTCCGGAAGTTGCACCTGTTGAAAAGGTTCTCCGCCTTGCAGACGACAGTCCTCAATTCTGGCTTTCAGTAATGGGTCATCCGGTGCGGTGAACGGTAATTTGTCAATAATAACACAGCTCAGGGCATCGCCTCTAACATCAATCCCCTCCCAGAAAGCACCGGTTGCAACCAGCAAAGCATTGCCGAGCGACATAAACTCAGAGAGAGTTTTCTGCTTACTGGTTTCCCCCTGTAATAGTACCGGCAATGCCAGAGATTGACGGAATCGTTCGCCTAAATCTCGCATCATCTGGTGTGACGTACACAGGAAAAAACAGCGCCCCTGATTCTGCTCGATAACGGGCGTAAGCATAGCGACTAATTTGTCGGCCAGCCCCGGTGAATTTGGTTCAGGCAGATAACGCGGGACACACAGCCGAGCCTGCTTTTGATAATCAAACGGACTCGGCAGGGAAAACTGTTGTTCGGGAATCAGCCCCAGACGATGGCTGAAATGACTAAAATCATGATTGACCGCCAATGTTGCCGAAGTGAAAATCCACGTGCCCGGCTTAAGCTTGATCTGTTCCTGAAATTTATCTGCGACAGAAAGCGGCGTGATATGCAGTCCGAAGTGGCGAGGCGTGGTATCAAACCAGTAGGAATAGCCGGTAATCGAGACATCACAGACTCGTTTCAGACGCGCATGAATGGTACTGGTTCGTTCAAACGCCGTATCCAGTAACTGGCTGCGTCCTAACGCGAGTTTCAGTACCTCTAATGCAAACTCAAGACTGTCCGCCAAACGTTCAATCGCCTGACCCGCTTTGGGCTGGCGGAGAGCTTCGCGCCAGTTGCCCCAATAACCGGGCTCGCCCAGTGCGATTCTGACATCCATCGCGGTTTGAATCAGCTTATCACTGATTTTTTGCAACTGACGCATATCTTTCGCTTCGGTGCGATAGCCGATCTCAATATCTTTCGCCAGTTCCTGAATCTGACGGCTGGTCAGTGACTGTCCGAAATACTGACTCGCGATATCCGGTAGCTGATGGGCTTCATCAAAAATGAAGACTTCGGCTTCGGGAATGAGCTCGCCAAAGCCTGTCTCTTTAATTGCGAGATCAGCCAGAAACAGATGATGATTGACCACCACAATATCCGCATCCATCGCTTTTCGACGTGCTTTCGAGACAAAACAATCCTGAAAATCCGGGCAGTCTTTGCCCAGACAATTATCATTGGTCGAAGTAATGGTCGGAATGATCAGGCTATCTTCCGGTAACGTTTCACACTCGCCGAGGTCACCGGTTTTGGTCTCCGATGCCCAGCGCCGGATCTGAAACAGCTGGGCAAAATGCTGGGAATCCGTTTCATGACCGTGACTCTCAACCATCTGTCGATTCAGGCGTTCCAGACATAAATAATTCGCGCGCCCTTTAAGTAAGGCAATCTGGCCGAAAAATTCGATAGCTTTAACAATCAACGGTAAATCACGATGAAATAACTGCTCTTGCAGGTTTTTCGAGCCCGTGCTGATGACCACTTTTTTGCCGCTCATCAACGCCGGGACTAAATAGGCAAAGGTTTTTCCGGTCCCCGTTCCTGCTTCAACCACCAGCTGTGACTGATTACGGATAGCGGATTCAATCGCTCTGGCCATATCGAGCTGAGCCTGACGCGGCTGAAATCCGGGGATGGCTTTCCCCAAAGCACCATGAGCTGAAAAAGTCTGTTCGATCATCGCATAGAGGATTTAAAAATATAATATGCGATTATGTCAGGTTTGATGAAGCAGCGCGAACCTTTCTCTTACGATTCACGCTGCAAAACGCTCGATGAAGGGGTTACTTGCGGTTCAGGTACCGTTGTAACCAAGAGGCGGCTTCCAGTACATTGGTCGGCTGCTCCAACATCACTCTGGCGGCATCAGCAGGAGAGGCTTTACTTTCCCACATCGCATTCAAGACGATCTCATCGATTTCATGAGTTCCCATTAACTCGTGGACACGCTCAACATATAATTTACGAGCCAGCAATTCCTTATCCATAACCACCACCTTGATGAAAAATGTGATACACAACGGTTGCCCGAAATAAAGACCAACTAGATAAGCCGAGGGAAATTACTTTTGTTATTAGGTTGAAAGTCTATTGAGAATAGATTAATTATAGCCGCAGTATTGTGGAACTCATCACCGTTTTGGGTACTCTGAAATAGTTTTTAATTCAAAAAAAATCATCGGAAGTCATCATTGATGGAAAAGAAAACGCTCCTCACACATTGCACGGATAAACCGGGCCTGATCGCTAAAATTACCAATATTTGTTACAAGCATCAGCTCAATATCATTCACAACAATGAATATGTCGATAATACCAGCGGCCATTTTTTTATGCGTACCGAGCTGGAAGGCTATTTTAACGACACAACCCTGAACGCTGATTTAGATCAGGCGCTCCCCGAAGGTGCCAAATATAAATTGATCGGTTCTTCACGCAAGAAAATCGTGATTCTGGTGACCAAAGAGGCTCACTGTCTGGGCGATATCCTGATCAAAAGCTACGACGGCAGTCTGGACGTAGACATTGCAGCGGTCATCGGCAATTACGATAAGTTACAAACGCTGACTGAACGGTTTGATATCCCTTATCACTGTGTTTCTCATGATGGTCTCAATCGTCAGGAACACGAACAGAAAATGCTTGAAGTGATCGATCAGTATCAGCCGGATTATATTGTGCTGGCAAAATATATGCGTGTTCTGACCCCCACCTTTGTTGAAAAATACCATCACCGTATCCTCAACATCCACCACAGCTTCCTGCCGGCATTTATCGGTGCCAAGCCTTATCAGCAAGCCTATGAACGGGGTGTCAAAATTATTGGTGCGACCGCACACTTCGTCACTGATGATCTCGATGAGGGGCCAATCATCAAACAAGATGTCATCCCTGTTGATCATACATTCAGTGCTCAGGATATGGCGCAAGCAGGACGTGATGTCGAAAAGAATGTTTTAAGCAAAGCGTTGGCAAATGTGTTGAATGACAAGGTATTTGTCTACGGCAATAAAACCGTTATTCTGTAGACGCCGAGTCAATCATGTCCCCAATGGATTTTCGTCTGTTGGGGATGATTCGATGGCAGAATGTCCCATCTGAAATCCCCTTTGAACCCCGCCCAATAAATCGTATTGACTCTTCTGACACGGCAATCCAGCCTGCCTCATAACGGAATAGTTGTTCCTCTCTGGGTTATCACGTAGGATCATATCACCATACACCGTGTACCATCGGTTTTATCGACCATGGTGCCTAATCAGCCACGATGTTAAAGCGATTATGAAAACAATACTAAAAGCCATCGGTATGATCTTTCGGTTTATCTGGAAAACGATCACCCTGTTCCGCCATCTCGTTACGAACTTGTTGTTTCTGTTCACTCTTGTCATCATTTACATCCTGTATACTCAATCCACACAAGAGGATACAAACATTCAGATTCATCAGCCCTCTGCGCTGGTGCTGAACTTATCCGGCCCCATCCGTGAACAAGCCACTTATGTTCAATCGATTGATTCAATTGCCAGTTCACTACTCGGTGACTCACTGCCGAAAGAAAATATTCTGTTTGATATCGTCGATACCATTCGCCATGCAAAGGATGATGAACAGATTTCGGGACTGGTGCTCTCACTCGGAGAGATGTCTGAAACCAACCTGACTAAGTTACGTTATATCGCAAAAGCAATTAATGAATTTAAAACCAGTGGCAAACCGGTATTTGCAGTCGGTAACCTGTACACACAAAGCCAGTATTATCTGGCCAGTTACGCTGACAAAATTCTAATGTCTCCCGACGGACTGGTAATGCTCAAAGGCTACAGTGCTTACGGTTTATATTACAAAACCCTGCTCGACAAGCTTGATGTCACGACCCATATCTTCCGCGTCGGCACTTACAAGTCTGCGGTTGAACCGTTTATGCGCGATGATATGTCGGACGCAGCAAAAGCATCGAACAAGCGCTGGCTACAACAACTCTGGGATGCCTATCTGACCGACGTTGCAGCCAACAGAAATATCCCGCCGGAAAAGTTACGCTTGTCGATGGATGATTTTCTGACGCAACTGAAACGCGTCCACGGCGATATCGCCAAATTGTCACTCGATCTCGGGCTGGTTGATGAACTGGCATCCCGTCCACAAATGCGTGCGGAATTAACCGAGACATTTGGCAGCGATGGCCAAGATGGTTATCGTTCGATTGGTTACTACGACTACCTTAACTCTCTCGACTCACAGTTGAAACCAAGCCTGACATCGCAAAACGAAATCGCTGTAATTGTCGCTTCAGGAACAATCATGGATGGCAATCAACCTCGTGGTGAAGCGATTGGCTCAGAGAATATGAGTGTGTTGCTGAGAGAAGCACGCAATGATCCACATATTAAAGCGGTTGTGTTACGGGTTGACAGCCCGGGAGGCAGTGCCTCAGCGTCTGAAGCCATCCGCAGCGAAATTGATGCGTTGAAAGCCTCGGGCAAACCGGTTGTTGTCTCGATGTCGAGCCTTGCCGCCTCAGGGGGATACTGGCTGTCAACCAGTGCTGACCAAATTGTTGCCCAACCCACGACACTCACCGGTTCGATCGGCATATTCAGTGTGCTGACCACCTTTGAACACAGTCTGGATCGTATCGGTGTATCCACCGACGGTGTGGGGACAACCCCATTTTCCGGCCAAGGTATTACTACCGGGCTGTCTGATGGTACCAAACAAGCCTTGCAGTTAACGATAGAGCACGGATACCAGCGCTTTATTTCGTTGGTCGCAGAACATCGTAACTTGTCTCTGCAAGACGTAGATAAAGTAGCACAGGGACACGTCTGGACGGGTCAGGATGCGCTCAAGTTCGGTTTAGTCGATAAAATGGGTGATTTTGATGATGCCGTAGCTCTGGCTGCCCAACTTGCCAAAGTGGATGACTATCAACTCAACTGGCTGGAAGAACCGGTTTCAACCATGCAAAAATTACTGATTGGACTCTTCTCGGAAGCCCGGGTATCACTGGGGCTGGATGTGACGGCGCTCCTCCCCGAGAGTCTGCGTTCAACAACCCAGAAAATCCTCAGTGATGCAACGCTACTCAACCAGTTGAACGACCCCAAAGGACAGTATGCATTCTGTCTCAATTGTGAGGTCGAATAAGCATTAATCGTGATCAAGGGCGACACTGTCGCCCTTTTTATTACGCATGATTCCGCTATAATCGCACTCCCTGAACTTGATAGAAGAGTAATTTCAGTCATGGCAAGAAAACATATCTACATTGCCTATACGGGCGGCACGATTGGTATGCAAAAATCATCACACGGCTATGTCCCGGTGGCTGGCTTTATGGAAAAGCAACTCGCGGGTATGCCCGAGTTTCATCGTCCGGAAATGCCTGAATACACCATCCACGAATACGATCCGCTGATCGATTCATCAGATATGACGCCTGAAGACTGGCAACTCATCGCTGATGATATCCGCAACAACTACGAGCAATATGACGGCTTCGTCATTCTGCATGGAACGGATACGATGGCTTACACCGCTTCAGCGCTGTCATTCATGCTAGAAAATCTGGGAAAACCGGTCATTGTAACTGGCTCACAGATTCCATTGGCCGAACTGCGTTCCGATGGACAAGCCAACTTGCTCAACGCGCTGCACATTGCTGCAAACTATCCCATCAACGAAGTGACGCTGTTTTTCAACAACCAGCTCATGAGAGGCAACCGCAGCACCAAATCCCATGCAGACGGCTTTAATGCATTTACTTCACCCAACCTGCCGCCACTACTGGAAGCCGGTATCAATATCTCGGTGAGTAGTCATGTGACCGTCGGCAAGCAGCCAAACGGCCCTTTTCAGGTCAGTGATATCACCCCACAACCCATCGGGGTGATTACCATGTATCCGGGCATCTCCCACGAGGTGATCCGCAATACACTGCTTCAACCCGTCAATGCCATGATTCTGCTGACCTTCGGTGTCGGCAATGCCCCGCAAAATCCAGAGTTACTCGCACAACTCAAAGCGGCTTCAGAACGTGGTGTGATTGTGGTTAACCTCACTCAATGCCTTGCCGGGAAAGTCAATATGTGCGGCTATGCGACCGGAAGCGCACTGGCAGAAGCGGGAGTCATCAGCGGGTTCGACATGACGCCGGAAGCTGCACTGGCAAAACTGCATTATCTTTTGAGTAAAGGGCTTGACTACGAAACTGTCAAATCAGAGATGCAAAAAGTCCTACGGGGAGAAATGAGTCTGTAGAACAGTCCTGTTTACCAAAATAAACATGTTTTTCAGGTAAACACTTCTTTCACAATATCAATACAGATGTATCTACGACGACAATTCACTACGCACTCCCAGCTAACACTGGGAGTGCGACTTCAATCAACGACACCCAACATCACTCGGCTTGATGGGGATTAACCCGCAAAATATCTTCTTCTGCCGACCCCGCTTGGAACTGCTTTTTCAACTCAGACTTCGATTTGAAACAAATTTCTCCGCCCGCAGCAACTGTCATATGTTCCGGCTGTGCATTATGCTTAGATTGGTACAACATCACAGCTTGAATACATGAATCTCGCTGTCGTGCAGAAAGTGTCGTACCTTCGGGCCACTTACCTGTTTCAACAGCATAGAGTAAACGTTGGTAAGCCTCAGGTGTAATCGCATCGATGAGTTGTTGAGTATCCATTACATATCCCGGATGGTTGGTTGTACAAACAATTCAACATAATGAAGTTTCAGCTGCTAACGTCAAGATATGTCGTATAAATAATTGTATATGATCACAGGCTATCGTTATATGCAACAACCAATGAAGTATACTAGTCTTGCTATCGCTGTTCTCCTGTTGAACGGTTGTTTTGAAAATACCAGAAACACAGACAGACTCTGTCTGGATCACCCTGAGCTCCGATGTGAAGAGCTGAACATTAATGACGGGCAATGCCGTGTCGCCAGAACCAATCTCATCTGGCATCGTCTCGAAGTCAACAAAGACCCGACTGATATCAATAAAATTACTGAGTACCAACTCACTCAGCAATATAAAAAATGTCTGGAAGTTGCCGCTCAGATTCAACCGATTGATCAAGCCGATCTCAAGAAAAGGCGCTTCAATGCCCTACTCAATTCCGGGAAAAATATGGAACGCCTGGAAAAAGAGCTTATGCAATTTAACACCCCCTCTTCACTCTATTTTTTATGGAGTCAAACGGGTGATACACAAGCTCGTCGGCAATTTTTACAGTTGGAAGGCAAACCAGAGATGGAAACAGCGGCCCTTCAATATGCACTGGCGACGTTCTACATTGACAGAGACAGAGAAAAAACCATCAAACTGCTCAATCACGCACTGGAACTCTCTGATCCGGAGTCATTAAATACCAGTATCCTAGAATCATTAGCCAGTTTGAACCAACTGCTTCGTCATCAAGAAGCGTCTTATATTTGGGCGATGGTCGGCAAACACTTTGGTGTACCTATCGCATCAACCCAAAATATCCAGCTAATGTACGGTTTCAGTGATGAAAAATTCAGCATGTTAGATGATATCGCTGATATGATTATTGATGCTGTAGAAAATCAAGAATATCACCCATCTATGATACCTGAGTTCAAAAAATAACCATTCTGTACAAATCATACAATAGTGATGAAAAAACACTCACTCTTGATCATTTTTGTTGAAAATTAACGACACCGAATTGACACAATAACGTTCGCCGGTCGTCTGAGGACCATCATCAAAAACATGTCCGAGATGACTGTCACAAGCAGCGCAACGGATTTCAATCCGGCGCATACCATGACTGTCGTCCTGTAAATATCGAATTGCATCGGCACTGATCGGTGCATCAAAACTTGGCCAGCCACATCCAGAATCATACTTACTCGCTGAGGAAAACAACGGAGCCTGACAACAAGTGCATGTATAGATGCCCGTCTCTTTGTTATGCAGTAGCGTCCCTGAAAACGGCATCTCGGTGCCTTGCTGGCGACAAACGCGAAATTGCTCATCGGTAAGCGCTTGACGCCACTGAGATTCTGATTTTTTAACCTGTTTCATATCCTCACAACTCATACTTGGAACTTTACTTTCACGTGCTCGGTTTTATCATGTTTTTTTCATGAAAAACTTGCACATCCTCGGTGTTGTAGCACATACTTCAACACCTTAACATCATTCGTTGAGATTTTTTAGAATACCATGGATGCTTCGGTATTCTAGACCAACTGGTGATTGGCAGAGACTAGATTGTAGAATAAATGTAACCAATAGAAAGAAAGGTTCACTTTTTTGATTTTAAACAACTAAAGTAGGATTATTGGTTGCAGAGATGAGTCGGTTTCTGTAATTTTACTACCAGTATCTTTCATCAAGAAATTAAGTTGTGGAGCAACTACAATGACTATCAAAGTAGGTATTAACGGTTTTGGCCGTATCGGCCGTTTTGTTTTCCGTGCAGCACAAGAGCGTAACGACATCGAAGTTGTTGGTATTAACGATCTGATCGACGTAGATTACATGGCATACATGTTAAAATACGATTCAACTCATGGTCGTTTCAACGGAACTGTAGAAGTTGAAGGCGGTAACCTGATCGTTAACGGTAAGACTGTACGTGTCACAGCAGAGCGCAACCCAGAAGATCTAAAATGGGATGCAATCGGTGTTGACGTTGTTGCTGAAGCAACCGGTATCTTCCTGACTGACGAAACTGCGCGTAAGCACATCACTGCCGGGGCTAAAAAAGTTGTTTTGACTGGTCCTTCTAAAGACGCTACGCCAATGTTCGTTAATGGTGTCAACTTCGACACTTACGCAGGTCAAGACATCGTTTCTAACGCTTCTTGTACAACAAACTGTCTGGCACCTATCGCTAAAGTGCTGAACGACAAATTTGGTATCGAATCTGGTCTGATGACTACAGTTCACGCAACAACTGCAACTCAGAAAACTGTTGACGGTCCTTCTGCAAAAGACTGGCGCGGTGGTCGTGGTGCTTCTCAGAACATCATCCCATCATCAACCGGTGCTGCAAAAGCAGTAGGCGTTGTACTTCCTGAAGTGAACGGCAAACTGACTGGTATGGCTTTCCGTGTACCAACAGCAAACGTTTCTGTAGTTGACCTGACTGTCAACCTTGTGAACGGTGCTTCTTACGAAGATATCTGTAAAGCAATGAAAGAAGCGTCTGAAGGCGAACTGAAAGGCGTACTTGGTTACACTGAAGATGCAGTCGTATCTCAAGACTTCATCGGTGAAACTTGCACTTCAGTATTCGATGCGAAAGCCGGTATTGCACTAACTGACAAATTCGTAAAAGTTGTATCTTGGTACGATAACGAAATCGGTTACTCAAACAAAGTTCTTGATCTGATTGCTCATATCTCTAAGTAATTAAGTAATCCGGATTCAATCTGAACTTGTTCAAAAGGCGGCTTTCAGCCGCCTTTTATATTTTCAGACCGATCACTTGTTAAACCTAATCTCCGGTGACACCAAAATGCGAGGATGAAAAAATGGATTTACATGCTTTCCCCACCCTGACCAATCTTTCTGACTGTGTCTCAATCGTAGAGCGAGAGAACACGAAAATAGTGCGTGTCATACACGATAAGGCAACCGCCGGCATTTCTTTATACGGTGGACATGTAATTTCCTTTCAGCCAAGCGGCAAAGCAGATTTAATCTGGATGAGTGACGCTGCCAAATTTGATGGCGTAACCCCTCTACGTGGTGGTATCCCCGTTTGCTGGCCTTGGTTTGCCCGGATTGGTTCACCGTCTCACGGTTTTGCCCGTACCCAACAATGGGCACTGGTTGAACACCGGGAAAGTGAAGCGGGTGTAGTGGTGACACTCGGTCTGACAGACAATCCTGAAACACTGGCAATCTGGCCATATCAATTCAGCTTACTGCTGCACGTTGCCATTAGCGACACGCTTGAAGTCACGCTGGAGATAACCAACGAAGACGAAAGAGCCTGGCACTTCTCCGGGGCACTACATACCTATTTGCATGTCGGTGATATCCGGCAAACCACAACAACTGGCATGGGCAACGAATATATTGATAGCCTGCAAAATAATATGATGTGTCAGGGCGATGATGAGTTACAACTGACGGATACTATCGACCGCGTTTACACCAAGCCAGCGCCACAGATTCACCTGCATGATCCGGTGCTAAAACGGACGATTCAGGTTGAAAACGAGGGCCACAATTCAGCTGTCCTATGGAATCCTTGGTCACAAGGAGCCCAGTCAATGGCAGATATGACTGACGAAGGCTATCAAACCATGCTGTGTATTGAATCCACCGTTCACGCTCCCTGTATTTCTGCCGGGATTACTTTGCAACCGGGTGAACAGTATCAATTGAAAACGAAACTCTCAGCAGCAGATTAACCGGTCTATCGTTAGCGCTTGTCTCTTGCATGGCGATAAGCCTGACAAGCGCTTTTTATTTGCGGTGGAACCCGATACACTGCCCGCCTCCAATCGATACGAAATACAAGGCTGATTATGTCTTATCAATGTCCATTGTGTGACGCCCCACTTCAGCAAGAATCCGGTACATTCCGTTGTATCAATCGCCATCAGTTTGATATTGCCAAAGAAGGGTATGTCAATCTGATGCCCGTCCAGCATAAACGTTCCAAAGATCCCGGTGATAACAAAGCGATGATGCAAGCCAGACGTCATTTTCTGGAACAGGGTTACTATATTGCCATGCGTGATAAAGCGGCTCAGCTCTGCGCACAATTTATTTCACAACCTGCTGCTTTGCTGTTGGACATCGGCTGTGGCGAAGGGTATTACACCACGCATGTTGCCAAAACCCTGCACACCGACATTCCCGATTTGGAGGTCTATGGTCTGGATGTCTCCAAACCTGCGATTCGCTATGCTGCCAAACGATACCCCAATTGCCAGTTTTGTATTGCATCAAGTCACCGGCTACCTTTTGCCGCACAAAGTATCGATGCGATCTTGCGTATCTACGCACCCTGTAAATCAGAAGAACTCCAACGTTGTCTGAAAGCTGAGGGCATTGTGGTCACCGTGACACCGGCCGCACGTCATCTATATCAGTTAAAAGCACTGATTTATCAAGATGTTCGTCTCCATAATCCACAGGTAGAGTCCATTGAAGGATTTATCCCGGTTCATGAAGAGCAGTTACATTATCCGATGCAGATGAGTGGTACAGACGCATTTAACTTACTTCAAATGACACCTTTTGCCTGGCGCGCCAGTGACGCTGTCAAAACAACATTACAACAGCAAGAGACATTTCACTGTGAAGCGGACTTCACACTGCGGGTTTATCGAAAAATATAAACACCACTCCAATTCGGGCATATTTTTTGCTGTCTTCTTTGCAGGAAGAATTTTGAGAAAAAATGACTCAAGTTTTTCCTTCAACCTCCGTTAACATTTAAGGAGATGGGCAGGAGAATGTTATGGACCCAGTAAAAGCAACAGGATCTACAACTTTGTATTCACCTCAGTCGGTTAAAGCGAAACAGATTGCGCCGACAGCTCAGAGTGCGCCAAATAAAACCAATGAATTCACAAAAGTTGAGCAGAACAAAGTCATCTTATCTGACGAAGGGAAAGCTTTGCTTGCCGCACTGAAAGAAATCGACAAAGAAAACAAAGTTAGTGAAGATAAAAGTGTTGGTGATAAAGTCGAATCATTTACTTATGGTGCTCTGGGAATGGAACATCCTAAAAAATTAGAAGAGGAAGAAGACGGCTCATACTCTGCGGGGCAATATCTTTCCGCAGCGGCAACCGTTGGCAGTATCCTGTTGGCCATCGTCTGATCAAAAAATAATCATTTGATCAGCTACATCTTCAACTTTTTTCATTTTTCCCATCCCTTCAGATGATCCGTCTCTGAAGGGATATTTTTATCACGCCTGTCGTCATGTTCAGGGATTCCGGGCGGAACCCCTTCATCTTCAGTTCATGCCATGTCTTCAGTTCACGCCATGCTCACGAAAACACTCAACGTACTGTTTATCTTCTTTCTGAATATGTAGCGTGAGCCAATCTTGAAGGAACGACATCAGCTCCTTGCCAATGTTTTCCCCATTTTCGACCCGTTTTTGGAAATCAAGCACCTGCTCAACCAATCGATGGTGAGCCCCGACGTGTTCATGTTCATTCACATAGCCAAACTGTTCAAACAGCGTTTCCTCATACTGAAAGTGGTTCGCTGTATAATCTATCAAGCCTTGTACGACCCGTTTAATCGATGCCAACCCATAACCGTTATTCAGTAAGTGATTCAGTTCATTAATCAAGTGGACTAAAGTCTGATGCTGCCGGTTAATTTCCTTAATATTCAAATCAAGCGATGGCCCCCACTCGATTAACTTATTTCTTTGCTTATCTTCAGCTTCCAGTTGACGACTATCAATGGCAAAGCGGTGTAAGAGTGAGTTAATTTCACCGGATATATTTTGCACCGTGACACTCGCCATCAATGTTTCTTGTGTCGCTCTGACATTCTCTTTTGCCACAACCGTGATTTCCGACAAACAGTGTTCCAAATCAACCGTCGCATTGACCTGCTCATCCAGAGAACTCGTAATTTGACTACTTTGCCCTTTAATTTCTGCGATCTTATCCAACAACTGCGTGAAAGATTGACTGGTCTGCTCGACAATTCCCATGGATTCATGCATACATTCACTGTTTCTCTGCATCGCTTCAACTACAGTGTTAATACTCAAGCGCAGCGCCTCGATCCGCATATGAATATCATTGGTTGCCGTTTGTGTTCGTGTCGCGAGTGTCCGGACTTCGTCGGCAACAACGGCAAATCCGCGTCCTTGCTCCCCGGCCCGGGCGGCTTCTATCGCGGCATTCAATGCCAGCAAATTGGTCTGCTCCGCGATGTCACTAATCGTACCGATCACCTGACCAATACTGACACTCTCTCCTTCCAGCGCTGTAATGTGCTGATGCGATGTTTCAATCTGCTCGCTGGCCGTATGTAACGCATGTTCCAGTTGTGCCATCCCGTTGCAACCTTCATCAGCCTGTATTTTCGCTTCATTGGCATAGCCGGATGAAATCTCGGTAAAGCGAGCAACTTGCCGAGTCGTCTCAACCAGATGCCCGACAATTTCTACCGCCTGTTCGACATCACTCCTTTGCCGTAAAGCACCGGTTTTAGACACTTCCGAATCTTTTTTTACCGATTCAGCAACATTGAGCAACGCCGCAGAGGTCTCCCCTAATGCCCCAACCGTTCTTGAAACATCTTCACCGATTCGATTAAAGGAGCGATAAAGCGGATGAGCACCTTCACGTTCAGTCTCGATTCTGGCCCGCAAGTCACCTTCAGACAACTCAATCGCAACACTTTGGGTTACCACGAGTAAACGATGAAATGACTGTAACGTCAAAAACACCACCGTACTGAACAGGATTTGCCCCCCTGTCCACCACCAAAGTTGCTGTGAAATAAAATAGGCCAAGAAAGGCAGTTGCAGAATAAATAGAATAAGATTCCATTGTTGAGCACTCAACTGACTCAATTTCTTTATATTGTTATAATTCATAAAAAACTCTCAAGGGGTAATACTCTATTGTTATATTGATTTCCCCAAGTGACTGTACGATACGACTCAGAAAGCTGTCTGAAGGCATTCTGAACCCAGTACCTCGAGACTGCTTGGGTAGGCCTCATACAATTACTTAACAAAATCATAGAAAAAGATTGATAAGTTTCCAGAAAATGTAACAAAAATAAAGCAAAAGCATTCAAAAATTTGATCGCGTAACGATAAACATAAAAATACAGTGAGCCATCTCATTTATTCTTGAATTGAAATGATGGGTAAAATAATTCCCTGCCAAACTCAAGGGTGACAGAATATAGCCATGCCCAACGTCAATTTGCTTGTTCCGCCCACAGTTTCATTTATCAACCCAACAAATTCAGTGGGCAGGGACGTGACCGCAAAAAGGCTTCGCAGCGATCAACCGGCTCAGGACGACAAAGGTAATACCCCTGAATCTCATCACATTGGTGCTGATGCAAGAAAGCCAGTTGCCGGTCATCTTCAACCCCTTCTGCGATCACATTCAGCCCTAAACTATGACCTAACGCAATGACCGCTTGCGCAATGCTGCACCCTTCAGGATTGTCCGGTAGATCCGTGACAAAAGCGCGATCAATTTTCAAACGGTGAACCGGAAAGTTTTTCAACGCACTGAGACTGGAGTAACCCGTTCCAAAATCGTCAATCGACAGCTGAACGCCCATGCGGTTAATTTTTTGCATGATCTCAACCGCTTCTTGCGGATTTTGCATCACCACACTCTCAGTGATTTCCAATTCCAGATAACGGGCTTCTAATCCACTCATTTCCAAAGCAGCAGCCACCCGCTCCGGTAAGTCTTTCTCATGAAACTGACGTGCAGAAACATTCACCGCCACGCAGAGATCTTTAATGCCGGCATCCTGCCAGGCTTTATTCTGTTTACACGCAGTCTGCAATACCCAATCCCCGATCGGAACAATCATGCCTGTCGTTTCAGCCAACTGGATGAAACGCACCGGAGGAACCATACCGAATTCAGGATGCTGCCAACGCAACAGAACTTCAACCCCAACAATACGCTGCGTATGAAAACAATATTGAGGCTGATAGTGCAAGATGAATTCTTGATTTTCCAATGCATGACGCAGGTTCTCCTGCAGAACCATCCGTTCCTGAATCTCATTACTCATATCAAGGCTATAATGCTGAAAACTATTCCGTCCAAACTCTTTGACATGGTACATGGCAACATCAGCATTTCTTAACAGGACATCAGCGCTCTGACCATCATCAGGGTAGTTCGCAAACCCAATACTGCCGGTCATTCTGATTTCGTGATCGGCAATCTGTATCGGTTGGGCAATCACTTCTTTGATTCGATTGAGTACCAGCTCAATCGGGTTCGCGTTATACAGGATCACGACAAACTCATCGCCCCCCAAACGTGCCAAGGTATCGGTTTTCCTGATACAGGTTTCCATCCGTTTCGCAATAATTTGTAATAACGCATCTCCGGCGCTGTGACCCAGACTGTCATTAATCATTTTGAAATGGTCCAGATCAATCAGAACAACGGACACCTTCCGACTATAGCGTTGCGCCCATAACAGCCCCTGATTTAAACGGTCATTCAACAAAGTTCGATTCGGTAATGCCGTTAATGTATCGTGATGTGCCAAATATTGAATCCGCTCTTCGTTATGCTGGCGTTCAATCGCGATACCCGCAATCCGTGTCACCATATCAACAAACGTCATATCCAACTGATTTATTTGATATTTTTCAAGAAAATAAAGTGTCAGTGTACCTAATATGTCTCCCTGTGAGGTGACCATCGGTATGGTATAGCACGCTTGGATCCCAAACTGATTCAGTAACGTACCGTAGGCTTCCCATCCGGGCATCGGTGCCAGCGGATTTTCGCACCAGACGGCTTGTTCCCGTATCACTGATTCACTATTCGGACTCGATGACTCAGTCACCAGTTCGCCTTCGGGAAATAATGTCTCATACTGCACGGCAAACATATCCGGTAGCTCTGGCGCTGTGCGCAACGTTAACCGATCATTATTTTTCAAAAATATAGCGCCCAACGTCTTCACCTGATGGGCTTCAATCAATTGAATTAAACGGTTGAGAATATCATCCAATGGTGAGCCGGTGACCATCATTTCAAACAGTTGCCCTTGACCGATACGCAATGCATCTGTCCGTTTACGCTGATCGATATCATGAATGACCAGAATTTCGCCTTTGGACAGATCGTCGCGATCAATCGCGGTCAGAATCGTTTCTCCCCAGAAACAACGACCGTCACTGCGCTGATAGCGAATATCCAAAACATACTCACCTTGCTCGACGAGTGATTGATGGGCAGCTTGATGAATGTAATCATCATGGTACTCAGCCGAATAAAGCGATTCGAGCGGCAGATCCTTTAAAGTCTCGATCTCCTGACCGAACAGTGTCGCCAGTTTTTGATTGCATCTGACAATCCGTCGCTGCTGTAAAAATGCGATCCCCACTCCGGAGTATTCCAGTAAGCGTTGCTGCTCTTGTAAAATCTGATTCAGTTCCACTTGCGCTTTTTGACGAACTTGGCTTTCTTCAACCAATTGTCGGTTTTTTTCGGTTAATCGCTGCTGCATGTCACACAAAGACAGATGAAGTTTAATCCGGGACACAACCTCTTCGATCTGAAAAGGCTTGGTAATATAATCTACACCGCCCACTTCAAATCCTGTGACTTTATCCGTCACATCATTCAAGGCCGTCATGAAAATCACCGGAATATGGCGAGTTTTATCGTTCTGCTTCAAGTGAGTACACACTTCAAAACCATTCATGCCCGGCATCATCACATCCAGCAAAATCAAATCCGGCACCACATAGTCAGCCCGCAGTAACCCCTCTTCTCCGTCTTCCGCGATCAAAACCTGAAAGTGCCGACCATCGAGTTCATCCACTAATACGCCCAAGTTGGCGGGGGTGTCATCGATGATCAAGATAATTTGCTCCTGATGCTTCACTGTCGGATACTCCACAATACTCATATGGCAGATTTCCTTTCTAATAACTCATTGACTAGCTGGGATATCGCCCGGGATTGGAACGCTTTCGTCATATCAATCAATTGCGCAGCAAAAGCATTATAACGGGAATCTTCTGCTTTTAAGCCTTCAGCCCAGTTGCGGATATGACGCATATTGCCGAGCAATGCCAAATGATAAAGTTCCTCTAATTGCTCTCTCGGTGGCGTCACCCATTCTGAAGTATCGGACATCATCGGTGATGCATCCAATTCCGATGTCTGTACATCGACGATCCACGTCAGGTTCAGCTGTTCACCGATCTGAATCAGTAACCGATTTCTATCAATCGGTTTGCTTACAAAACCACTTGCTCCGGCTTCTTCTCCTTGCGTCAGCTCGGTTTGTGATGCACTGGCAGACACAATCAGGATCGGAATATCCTCCAGTTCCGGAATCTGTCGGATATTCCGTGTCGCCTCCAGTCCATCCATCACCGGCATCACGATATCCATCAAAATCAAATCCGGTCGCTTCGCATACACCTGCTCAACACCATCCTGACCATCGACGGCTTCACTGGTTTCAAAGCCAATTTCACCCAATAAATCAACCAATAGCATACGGTTTTCCAGCACATCATCGACAATCAGAATCTGCTTGCGACTCCCCTCATAACCAATAATATTCTCTTGGCTGAAGCAAACTTCTTGCTCGCGCTTCTCTGCTACAACAGGCAACGTCAGCGTAAAGAAAAACTGGCTCCCCACACCAGCCTGACTCGTCACCTGAATCTCGCCCCCCATCTGCTTGACCAGCTGTTGGCTAATCGCAAGGCCGAGCCCCGTACCGATAATGCGACGTTTTTTATCACCGACCCGCTCAAAGGGGTGAAAAATAATGCTCTGCATTTCGGGATCAATCCCGATACCACTATCTTCGACTGAAAATGTGACCCGCACCGGATCAGCCGTATCAACCGATTCAGCGACAACTTTGAGATAGATATAGCCCGCGTCGGTATACTTCACCGCATTGCCTAACAAATTCAGTAAAACCTGACGCAGGCGCTTTTCATCCACGAAGACCCAAGGCAGTGTCTGGGGCTTGACCTGAAGCTTGAGCGCCAAGCCTTTCTGAGACGCTTTAATCCGAATAATTTCAAGCACATTCTGGAAGCAGCGAGTCAAATCAACCGCCTCCGGAGTCATGTCCATCCGTCCGGCTTCAATTTTCGACAAGTCCAGTAAGTCATTAATCAGGGTCAGTAAATGATGACCACTCTGGATGATGGTATTCAGTCCCTCTCTTTGCTGTTCATTCAATTCAGGCGCCCGGTGCATCAACTGCGCATAACCGAGAATTGCATTGAGCGGTGTTCTCAGTTCATGACTCATATTCGCCAGAAAAACCGATTTGGCATGGGTTGCAGCTTCCGCTTGAATACGAGCACGATTCAGTTCACGAGCTTGTGCTTCCAATTGTTCCGTTTTGTGCTGTAAGTCTTCTGTCCGTTCAACAACACGCCGCTCCAGTTGCGCCATAATCTGTTGTCGTTCCGATTCGGCTTCAGCTTCCATTGCCTGAACCTTGACAGCATTTTCCTGAAATATTTTCACTGCACGAGACATACTGCCGACTTCATCCTCACGTTCTACTCCGGTAATCGTCACATCCAGATGACCGGAGGCTAACTGACGCATCACCGCAGCCAGCGAGATAATCGGTCTGGCGATCAAGCGAGAAGTTGACCAGGCAATGAACAGTGCGGTCAACGCAGTAATACCACCGACAATCATGCCGGAGAGTTCACTCCATTCATTATGTTTATCAGCGGCAACTTGTTGTTCTTTAGCAAACTGGGATACGAGTAATGACGTTCGCTCAACCTCTTCACGAACTTTTTGGTGAACCCGAGACAGTGCATAGCTTGCCTGCCGGAAGCGAATAAAAGCATCACGGTAGCCATCAATCAACGAATTGACCGTCACCGCCGCATTCTGCGCCGATTCCAAGGTGTTCACAGCGGGTAAAATACGCGAATAATGACTCAATTGATCCAACGTTTCATGGACAAATGCCGCCTCGGCATCTGTTGAACGCAACAGAAAAGTCAATGTCTTCGCTTCTAAATAGGCCACTCGCTCCGCGAATCGTCTGGAAATATTGACTGAATTTTGCAGTAAGCCAATCTCGATCCGTAGATAATCCATCTTCTCTCCCACTTCGTCCTCGCGCGTTGCAACGAGGTTTTCAAGCTGGTCAAGCACCCGCTCAATGGTTTTAAAATGCACCATCAACTGCATATAAACCGCACTGCGCTCCGATTTGACATCGTTTAATGCATCAATATTTTGCCGGGCAACAATGATCTCCTGTTGCAGTTGCTCGATGGTAGTCAGCCATTGCTCTTGCTCACTGAGTTCTTTTAGCATATTCACGACCGGAAGCATCGCCTGCAAAGCCTGTCTGATTTCCATCAGCGGCTCATCAACCTCCCCGACCACATGCGGTAGCAACACAGAAGACATTTTATGCACCCCCGCACGGAGACTTTGGATAATCTGGTGGGACTGATACACTTTATCCATCTCGGCATCCTGCAAATTCATCCGCTGCTCGAGCTGTTCCCGTCGTTGCGTCAGATGTGTTTCAATCGCAGTTGCTACGTTTTGTAACTGCGCTTGCTGACGAGCCATATTGTTTGTTTCGGTATTCATCATTTCGGTCGCCAGTCCCAAAATATCGACCGAGTTGGAGAAATAGCGCATTCTTCTTTTCAGTGCGGAGACCTCTTCTGCATGAACGCTCTCCAATTCACTCAAATCCAGATGAGCAAGCGTTTCCACATTCTCTTCTATAATCGCTTTAACTTCATTCAAACGAGAGGGTTGATGAGAAGAGATAAAATTTTCGATCCGCTCTGCTGCATCATTCACCGAGACCATCACTGCTGAACCGTAGCCGATCATTTCCACTGACTTTTTCAACTGGGTCAAACTATAGAAGTGCACAATCGAAACACCCATGTTCAGTAACACCAACAAGACCACTGATACCGTAATCTTGGTGGTAATCGACCAGTGCTCAAATGACCTGATTTTCAGCATAACACCGTATCCACGCGCTTACTGATGCAAGGCAGCATCAATCATGTTCGCCACATCTTGCTGAGAGTATGACGGATTTGCAGCACCACCGACGGGCATCTTTTCAAGCCATGCATCCAGTTCGTCGCTGTATATGGTCACTAACGGGACATGCACCATCTTCGGAACGTCTTTTCCGGCCAGAATTTGCTGCGCTACCCAAAAACCGACCTGGGAAATACTTGGGGTCGCCGAAATAGAAAATGTCTCATAACCATGCGCATCCCGCTCTTGCTTCCAGAATGCCAGCTCATTCTGGCGATTTCCCATCACAATAATCGGCAACGGCCTTCCGGCTTCCTGAAAAGCCATCGCCGCACCGTATCCATCTCCGCCCTGAACCACCACCGCATCAATTTTCGGCAGGGCAGGCAGGGCTAACGCCACCTCCTTTTTCGCAACTGCATTGGTCCATTGACCATAAACGGTATGCACGATTTTCAGCTCCGGATATTGTTGGGCGGCTTTATGAATACCGGCACTGATATCCTCATCGGTCGTATCACCGGCAATGCCCCGGATTTCCAGCAAATTCCCTTTGCCTTGCAGGCGTTTGGCAACATATTCAATCTCTGCCCGTCCCATCTCATCCCAATCGTAGTTCACCTCGTAAACACAAGGGTCATGTATTTTACTGGCAAGAACCACGACGATAGCGCCAGCCTGACAGGCATCATGAACCAAGCCTCTGAGTGCGGTATCCGATGCCGCCAGAATCACAATGGCATCGTAGCCATCCATAATCATATTCTGGATTTGCTGAGCCTGTTCAGGCACGGAATTATTCGCACTGAGCACCGGAGCATCTTTGATCAACTCATCCTGCTGCGCCTGAGAGGCAACATCTTTCCAGTTTTGCACCATCACTTTGCGAAAATCACTACCCGCATAGGAATTACTAAATGCAATCCTTTTGTTACTCGTATCACCACGTACCACCCCATCGGCTTGACTAAAAGGGGCATAAAAAATCACCAACAGCGGGTAAAGCATCGCAAGGACAGCCCGCCGGTATCGAGATTGCCCGATCCCAATACGGCTGCGAAATAATTGAGTCAATACCATGAAATTCATCTCCCGATTAAAGGGACCCGGATTTCAAACAGGGAATATCCTTGCTCATTATCTATCCATGTCTCTAACGCCATGAATCCAACACGTCAGGCACCGGACACGCATCTGAGCAACGCTTCATTATCAGGACGAAACCGAGTACTTAGCAGGAAATTTCCCTCTGAACATTTCCCGGAACATAGAGAAAATATGGTCAGAAGGTGTACCAAACACAAAAATTAATCATAAATTACGTGAAATAATACTCATATTATTGATGCAACAACCAATCTGTCAGGGACACCATTGACAAATCACCGGATCACCTCTGAGTGCTGTTCGTCACGATTATTTGACGAGGTCGAGCCCGGATTCACCGTCATGAAGCGCATTCTCAACTTACCTTCATGGCCTACATTCTGGTATCATCGCCAACCAAATTTAGTGACAGGTATCATCTTCAACTGAATGATTTCAAAGATGATGGTCTTTTTAGATGATAAGAACAGGGAGAATCATAGCCGATGAATCAACAGACCAAACCTTATCGTCAGGCACACCGGGAAGCCTTGTGGGCAATTGCACTGGCACTGGGATATTTTATTTGGTGGTATGCCACGGCTTACGGTTTTTCTCCACCGCCTGAATCTCAGGCATTACCTGAACTTTATTGGGGAATGCCATTATGGTTTTTGCTTTCTTGTGTCGTCGGCCCGGTACTGTTTACACTTCTGTGCGGCCTGATGGTGAAATATGTGTATCGTAATTTCTCGCTATCCACAGCAGAGGACAGTGACGAGCCACAACGACACTTACAAAATTTATCCCGGCACCCTGACACTTCACAACAGAATCATCATCATGAATAGTCAACTGATTATCCCTTTACTTATCTATCTTGCCGCTGTCTTTGCGTTGGCTATACTGACCCGCCGCCATCACCGACCGGGGCAATTTCTCAGCGAATATTTTATTGGCAGTCGTAGCCTTGGCGGGTTTGTCCTCGCGATGACACTGGCGGCAACCTATGCCAGTGCCAGCAGTTTTATCGGTGGGCCGGGCGCAGCCTATAAAATGGGACTTGGCTGGGTATTACTGGCGATGATTCAATTGCCGGCGACGTGGCTGACCTTAGGTGTGCTGGGGAAGAAATTTGCCATGGAAGCCAGACGCCACAACGCTGTGACACTCAATGATATTTTATTTGCCCGCTTTCAGAGTCGCACGGTGGTCATTATTGCTTCACTCACCCTCCTGCTCGCCTTTTTCGGCACCATGGTAGTACAGTTCGTCGGTGGGGCGCGGTTACTGCAAACGGTCACCGGACTGTCATATCATCAAGGGCTGTTGCTGTTTGCCTGTACGGTCGGGTTGTATACTACCATCGGTGGATTCCGGGCGGTCGTCCTGACCGATACAGTTCAGGGGATTATGATGCTGATTGGGACGTTCGTGTTGCTGTGGGGTGTCATCCATGCCGGCCACGGTATCGGTGAGTTAGTCACCCGGCTGCATCATATCGATCCGGCGCTAGTCACCCCATACGGGCCGGATCATTTTCTCAGCCAACCGTTTATTCTGAGTTTCTGGGTATTAGTCTGTTTCGGGGTGATCGGTTTACCTCATGCAGCGGTCCGCTGTATGTCCTATAAAGACAGTGCTTCGTTACATAAAGGGATTGTCATCAGTACCGTGATGATGGCTTTACTGATGTTCGGCACCCATCTGGCCGGCGCGCTTGGCCGAGGGATTATCCCGCAAGTTGCCAGTCCTGATCTTATCATGCCAACACTGATGATGACGGTGTTGCCCCCGATGGTTGCAGGGATATTTCTCGCCGGACCAATGGCTGCGATTATGTCGACTATCGACTCACAACTGATTCAGGCTTCTGCAACCCTGCTCAAAGATCTCTACCTCAACTATATCAATCCCCGGATGCTGCACGAAGAGCGGGGCGAACGTAAGCTGAGCCGTCTCTCCGTCTGGGTTACCGCCATTTTTGCCCTGCTGGTATTTCTGGCGGCCACCCACCCGCCGGATATGATTATCTGGCTCAACCTGATGGCTTTAGGTGGTTTACAGGCTGTCTTCCTCTGGCCGCTGGTGCTGGGATTATACTGGTCCAAAGCTTCGGCAACCGGTGCCCTGAGTAGCATGGTCGTTGGTTTGGGCAGTTATATCTCGCTGGTGGCATTCAAGCCTGATCTGGGGGGGATTCATCCGATTGTACCAACGTTGGTACTGGGGTTAATCACCTTTATCATCGGCAGTTATCTCAAACCCTCAGCACCGACAACGATGATGACGACGGAATAGTATCTTTCACAGGTATATCCAGCTTCATCAATATAGATTCCAATCGTTCCGAATCATCTGCAAAGATAAATTCGATTCCATTTTCTGACGCGACAATTTCTGACGCGGCAATAGAACGATTGGATTCGTGAAGTTCAGCCCTCACTTTACTTTGTTGATATCCTTACTTACAGATCGCTGGTTGAAGCTATTGAACAATGAGGAAGTGTCGATGAAGTTCTTGATTACCTTTGCTTGTAATAATAACTTCGCGATATCCAGGAACCCTTTCTATCCAGTTATTACTATCAAAAAAACTGAGTAGGGATGCACCTAAGTAACCGCCAACGTGGAACTTTCTCTCACTCCAGTCTAAGCATGGACAACATTTTTTCCGCTTCGTTTTCGCATTGATATTGATGCCTAACTGCAAGAACTTTTCTTGTCCTTGCACTGTGAGCTCACTACCATCCTTATCAATCCAGCTATTTTCTACCAGAGAGTCATACAATTTAACCGCCATTTCACCGGCTAAATGGTCATAACATGTTCTTGCTTTTAATAGTTCTTGCGGCACTTTGGCGCGAGACGGATTACTGACTTGAAAAGTAATTCCCATCATTTTTTCGAGTAATGAAGCAATGTTGCTGTTATAGAGGCGAAAATATCTATGCCGGCCCTGAGATAAACATGTCACAAGATTGGCTTTTAACAGACGAGAGAGGTGAGAACTAGTTGTAGATGCGGCAATATCTGCTATTACGCTAAGTTCAGTTGCTGTCCAAGCCCTTCCATCCATCAATGCACATAGGATCTTCATCCGGGAAGTGTCCGACATGGCAGTCGCTAAGGCTGCCATATCAGCTTCCTGACTATAGTCTGCTAATTTTATTGAAGGGATACTTTGTTTACTCAAGTTCGGACAGCCCAATCAATTGTCGCATTCTCGGCCAATGTATAGTTATCCGTTACAAGAATTAACCGATTTTCATGATCACTATACTGAACAATAATATTAACACCTTTATCCGCTAATGCTTTAGCTATTGCACCAAGTTCACCGGGTTGTTCTTGTTTGAGTTTTCGTATGAGTGGAGAGACAACACTTTTTACTTCAAATCCGTTGTCGGTAAGAACATGCCTAGCTTTGTCACCATCTTTAACCAAAAAATGAGCATGGCTTTGATTTTCAACCGTAAATACGCCGCCACCTTCTAATCCAATTCCATTCTTTCCAAGAAGCTCTCCAAAATGAGCTAATTCTCCAAGACTATTTTTTAAAATTATATGGATATCATACATCTTTTTTCCCCTATGTTATCGTGAGCTATATTCGCGAGTTGAGGTTAAAACATTAATCTTGTATGAAGAGAAAATAGAAGATTTGCCTTCGTTTTGAGCAAGCTTGTGCTGCACATTTGTCTTCCAATGCTTGATCGCTTCCTCATCTTTCCACCAAGATAAGGATATAAATTTGTCTGGGTTCGTTGTGCTTTGGAAGCGTTCGATAGATATAAAACCATCGATATCACTGAGAAGTGGTTTTAACTGTTCAGCTAACTGGAAATAACGATCTTTCTTTTCTGCGACCGCCATTGCCTCAAATAATACGGCTATCATTTTTTCCCCTATCAATGTCACTTAGTTGTTACAGGTACTATAGCTATTCGGAAAAAATGACGCTTCGTTGAGGAACGAAATATGGCTGTCGTATAATTTTTGTGCAGGTCCAGTGAATTGACCAAACCTGAATACACTCAATTGGCATCATTGGTCCGGTCGGCATCTGTGCCATTTCAGCGGTTGTATATAACCATTCACGGCACACTCGGCTGGTTATCCGTGGCGATCATGGAAGCGTTATAGTTGCTGTTGGTGCTGACTGGGATGCACTGCGTGTTTACCCAACCATAATTCAAACCATCGCTGAAACCTGCCGGGAAGGTATGGTGTCCAAAACCCGACGATTTTTGTCAGCTTCTATTGAGATATCACAGACAAAACCTTCTAGCATGAATGTTCCCTTTTCAAACCGATGGACAATTCATATGTTAGCCACCCCCTCAGACAAATACGCGCCCGCACCGGTGATCACATTTCCGCAAAGAACATGGCCGTCAAAACAGTTAACACAAGCACCGCGTTGGTGCTCAACCGATTTAAGAGACGGCAATCAATCACTGGCGAACCCGATGAACATCGATAAGAAACTGAAGTTTTTTGATCATCTGGTTGCGTGTGGCTTCACAGAAATTGAAGTTGCATTTCCCTCTGCTTCGCAAACAGATTTCGACTTTGTCCGCCGGCTGATCGATAACGCCTTGATTCCTGACAATGTCACCATTCAGGTCATCACCCAATCCAGACCGGATCTGATTGAGCGAACCATCGAATCGCTGATCGGTGCTTCCAAGGCGATTGTTCACTTATACAATGCCACAGCGCCCGCTTTTCGCGAGATTGTATTCAACCAAGACCAAGCGGCAACTTTAGCGCTGTCAGTCAAAGGCGCGCAGCAGATCCGAGCCTTGTGTGAACAGCATCCTGAAACGCTCTGGACGCTGGAATACTCACCGGAAACATTTAACTTTACCGAGCCGGAATTTGCGCTTGAAATCTGTCAGGCCGTTGCGGCAGAGTGGCAGCCGTGTGCGTCACGGCCATTAATTATCAACCTGCCAACCACTGTGGAGCGCAACACTCCCAATGTGTTTGCCGATCAAATCGAACACTTCATCAACAACTTTGATTCACTGGATCATGTCACTATCAGTGTCCATCCGCATAATGACCGCGGCACCGGGGTGGCCAGTGCTGAACTGGCGATGCTCGCCGGAGCCACGCGGGTCGAAGGCTGTTTATTCGGCAACGGGGAACGCACCGGCAATGTTGACTTGGTGACGCTGGCCTTAAACCTCTACTCACAAGGGATCGACCCACAATTACGCTTCGACGACATTCAACAGACGGTTGAACTGGTCGAGCAGTGTAATGAGCTGCCGGTGCATCCACGCCATCCTTATGCGGGCAGACTGGTGTTTACCGCATTTTCCGGCTCTCACCAAGATGCAATCAAAAAGGGATTTGCCCATGCTCAAGGCGCCTCACCCAGCCACTGGAATATCCCCTACTTACCCATCGACCCGATGGATCTGGGGTGCACTTATGAAGAAGTGATTCGGGTCAACAGCCAGTCCGGCAAAAGCGGGGCAGCATGGTTACTACAACAGAATCACGGCTTGCACCTGCCCAAAATGCTTCAGGTCGATTTAAGCCAACGGGTCAAACAGCATACCGACAGCACCGGGCACGAAATGAACATTGCCGAATTATGGCAACTGTTCCGCACCGCTTATGGCTTAGTTCACAAGCCGGTGATGAGCCTGCAACGCTATCACACCCACCCCACCGCAGGCGGACAACAGATTGAGGCACAGATCCGTTACTGCGAGCAAGAGATCGTCTGTGTCGGCAGTGGTATCGGGCTGATGTCGGCCTTGTTAACCGGATTAATGCAGCAATTTGACTGTCAGGCCAATGTGGTGGATTACCACGAGCATACGCTGGGCACCCAAACCCACAGTAAAGCGGCGAGTTACGTTCAGTTGCAGTCTGCGAGGTCGAATGTGAGTATTTTCGGCGTCGCCATTGAAGAAGATGCCACCAAAGCCTCGTTACAGGCATTGCTGAACGCCTATGCGCAGCTCATACAGGCGCGGTAGGTCAGGCATGACGATCAGCGCGCTCACTCACGCGCCAGAGGCAGGATCGGCGGGCAATATTCACTCGGTGACAACCCGGTGCGGCTTTTAAACATAGCGCTGAATGCACTCGGGCTGTCATAGCCAATGGCTAAGGCGGTATCTAACACGCTACAGCCGCTGGCTAACAGTTCTAACGCGTGGAGCAAACGCTTCTGACGTAACCATTCGGTAAAGGTTAATCCCAGCTCTTGCTGAAAGCGACGGGATACCGTTCTCTCACTCTGGCCGAGCGATTTGGCGGCATCAGAAGCCGTCCACGGATGGGAAAGACGCTCCGAGAGATTGCGACAAAGCGAGATCAACGCTTCAGAACTCGGATGAGGCAGATAAAAATCGATGGGATTCAAACGACGTAATTCGTCCAGAATCAATTCAAAAATACGTTCTTCCCGGGTGCCCGCCATACGGACATCCGGGAGAGCAACCGCTTCAACAATTAAGCAGGTCAGCAACGGGGAGACGGTCGATAACACACAGGTATTCGGCAGATCGGCCCGTGCCATCGGATCGACAAACAGTGTGCGAACGCGCACATCGCCGGTAATTCGCAGACTATGAGAGACTCCCGCTGGGATCCACAACCCCTTATTCGCTGTCACCACCCACGCGCCCGCTTGGGTATCGACACGAATCACCCCATTCAAGGCATGTAAAAACTGGGCACACTGATGAATATGAGGCGCTTCCACGTCCCCGTGAGAATAATTATGGGCATAGGCAATAATTGGCGGCCCCAACGCTTCATCACAAAATTTCATCACTCACCCGCTCATCCCACCCGTTTCAGGTATTTAAAGCCAATCAGCAGCAGGTTGTCAAACTCGGCTAAAAGCAAGTGAACCGCGATTTCGTCCATTAAACAAAGCTCTCATGAGCTTCAGTATTCAGGGTTGCTTTGATTGCAGTAAGCCCTTGAAAGATTTGCGTATCAGATAAAGTGCCACCGAGAGAAATACGCACGGCCGCGGGGATATAAGTTCTCGAGGTACAAAACGAATCGGCAGATTTAATGATCACTCCTTGATCTTTCATAGCTTTCACGAAACTTTCAGGACGCCACTGTGTTGGCAAGGTAAGCCAAATGTTGAGCGAGTCCGTCATGCGCTCACTGAGATAGTCTCCAAGAAGCGCATGCGCAATACGATTACGTTCAGCCAGCTTTTGTTTTTGCTTCTCCATCAAAGCGTGCAAATTACTCTCAAGAATTAATTTGGTATAAAGCTCAGTCGTTAGCATTGGGGGAACTAAAATTTGTGTGGTCACGGTATGACGTACACCATGACTTAAACTTTCTGGAACATAGAGCATACCAATACGCAGTCCACCAAGCAGCGCCTTCGACAAGCTGGAAACCAGTAAGGTAGCGTGTGGTATCGTATTAATAAACATCGCGTTCGAAGTCGGATGCAAACAACCTTGAACATCATCTTCTATCACCCAAATTGACTTTTCTTGCACGATTCTGGCGATGCTATCAATCCGTGTTTGCGGCATCGAAACACAAGTCGGTGTAGAAAGACGCGTCATCAAATAAACCGCTTTGGGCATATAGCGCTGGATTGCCAGTTCCAATGCTTCAGGAACCATACCATGTTCATCGCACTCAATTCCTACAACTTTAATGTTTAAGCGCCGGCCAATTGCCAGAAGCCCAGGATATGTCAGTTGGTCGCTCAAGATGGTGTCGCCAGCCTCACACACCGATGAAAGCGCTGCATATAAAGCGTGTTGGCCACCGATCGTGGTACAAATATGCTGAGATTCAAGCAAATTCACACCAATGGTGGATAACCACTTCTCATGAGCAGCCTGAAGATTAGCATGACAGGTCTCGGGTTGATAGCGACTCATTTTTGCGACAGCCGCAGGATCAGCAGCCAAATCAAGATAGAACTTAATGATGAAATTATCTTCCAGTGGTAAAGCCACACTTAAACTCATATCAAGTATTTCAGCGCAAGGCGCACTGATACCTAAATCACCATTATTTTGACTTTTTGAGAAGACAAATGTCCCACTCCCTACTGTCGATTGTATCAATTGTAACCTTTCGGCTTCTGCATAACCGCGGCTTATTGTTCCTATACTCAGCCCAAGCAATTCGGCAAGTGCTCGATGGGTCGGCAATTGATGGCCTGCCTGCAATGCACCAGACTTGATTCCTTGAGCGATTGCATCCGCAATCGCCTTATAAGCAGGAAGGTGACTACCTGTAATTTCAGGTATCCAGTTTGTCTCAAGTTGCTTCATTTAACGTTCTACCCTGAGAGTTATATAAAAGATAAATCACATTAATTGTCACAGTGACAAAGTATGAATTGATTAGTTCAATTTACTGGATAGTATCAACAAAACACAATTGAACTACAGCAATTTATTGTAAATTTGACTCAGTAATCTTTGATGGAAAATGTGGTATGGAAAGTTCATCAACTAAAGAAATATCGACAACAGGCAATACTCGGTTCGTCATGGATGGGGTTATCGATATATTACCATTGGCTATTGCAACCGTTCCTTGGGGCATACTATGCGGCTCTCTGTCGATCGATAATGGACTAAGCATTATTGAGGCGATTTTAATGTCCGCCTTAGTCTTTGCTGGAGCAGCACAATTAGGTGGCTTGGCACTCATAGGCCAAGGCGCACCCGGACTTTCTATTTTTGGTTCTACCTTTGTAATTAGTTCACGTCATTTACTATATTCAGCAACCTTCCGTGATGATGTAAAAGACTTACCTTTTCATAAAAAAATCATCCTTGCTTTTCTGTTGACTGACGAAATGTTTGCGGTGACGGAGAGTTACAAAGGACGCATTGGACACTTCTGTGTTCCCTATGCGATTTCATCAGGATTAACCTTCTACATTCTGTGGAATATTTCTACGCTGTTTGGCATATTTCTCGGTCAGAAAATACCAGACTTACAAAACTTTGGCCTTGAATTTGCCATTGCAGCAACCTTTATCGCTATTGTGATCCCGAGTCTAAATCGTTATCCAGTGATACTGGGGGCCATCGTGAGTTTTGCGCTGTCCGCTTACCTCAATGTCATTCATATGCCTCACGCTTTAATCATCTCAACACTGGTGGGAATGGTCATCGGCTTCATGGCAAACATCAATAAGGTGAAATAATGACAGTCATAACAATTCTTCTGATGGCGGCCATTACTTTTAGTGTTCGTTACCTATTTTTCATTACAAATCTTCCTTTTAAGCTGAACTACAAAGCAAAAGAATTCCTTAAATTTACTGGACCATGCGTGCTGTCAGCGATGGTTGCACCAATAATGTTTACACCGGTGGATGATTTAATAATCTATAGCCCTTATTTAATTGGTGGAATAGCAACCATCATTATGGCGCTTATAATACGAAACACATTAATGGTCGTATTTTTAGGAATGATTATTTTCTTACTATTAAAATATTATATATAGGAAAGTTAACTACATGTTATCTAAAATAAAAAAATTGGGAGTAGTTTTTTACCCAAACATAATGAGTACGAAATAAATCTCAACGGCAAAACGTTTGTGGGCAAAGAAAATAAGACAATTTTAGAATCAGCGCTGAATCATGGCATTGATATCAACTATAGTTGTGGAAGTGGTGTATGCCGACAATGCAAAATCTATGTGGAGCATGGTTCCGTGAGAAATATCGCTGACGACAAAACCTGCGTGTTGTCGTGTCGCTCTTACCCCAAGAGCAACTTAAAAATCGTACAAATGTAAAGGTGGCAGGAATGGTCACACAATCACAAAGTAATCCGATCCGAGCCTCATATGAAAACTCATTGTTACCATCATCGTTTGCCACTTGGCTTACTGGCAAACCGCTTGAAGGCCAAACACCGCGATTAAAATTAAACTGGTTGGGTTACACCTTTAGCATGGTCGCACTATTTCTATGTTCTCTAGCGGCTGGATTTTTCTTTTTCTACCTTGATAATGCATCATACTGGATTTTGGCAGGTTCTTGGTTTGGATTAATTTTTTCGTCTCGTCGTATGGCCGCAGTTGTTCTTCATCAAGCAGTACACAACCGTCTATCTGGCGCAGAAAAAGTTGACTTTTTCGTTGGTGAGCTAGTCACTACTCTGATGTTTACTCAAGACTATGTATCGTACAAACACGATCACTGTATTGTGCATCATGGGCCAGATACATTTGCGACGAAAAAAGATCCGATTGTGCAGTTTTTTACTAACTTCGGAATTAAACCTACCAAAAGTAAGAAGAGTTTGTATCTAACCTTTTTCTTTAATATTTTTTCACCGCTATTTCATGCTTCATTCTTAATTGCACGTGCGGCTTACAACATTAATGCGGTTCGGCCAATACGTACCTTATGTGTATTAGCATACTTAACTGCTTTGTATTGGCTTGCTGCCACGCTAGGTGACCCGTTGATTGTACTATTTTTTGTTTTCGGTGTTCCCTTAGTGATCGGCTACCAAATGAGCGCATTTATTGAGATTTGCAGCGAGCATGCGTGGTTTGACACTGAAATTAAAACTCTCGAAGAGGTACGCAAAGATCCTTACTTTTATGCCGACATTTCTTGGGGACGCTTTTGTGGGGAAATGTACCCAGAAAGCGGTGTCATGAAAAAACTCTGGTGGTACGTGAAACAGTTTATCTACCATATGCCAGTACGTTGTTTGATTCTTGTCGGGGATTTACCTCAACATGATTTTCACCACCGAAAACCGCTGTTTACTGACTGGGTTTATGCCAAATATGAACGTCAGAAGCATGCATCAAATCTTACTGAAGGTGAACCAGATTACTACGATATTTGGGGACGACATAACGCAATTGGGCATGTATTCAACACTCTATCAGTTAAAAGTAATGAAGATTACAACAAAATATTTAATGACCCTGAGCGTGCATAAATCAGAGTAACGAAGTAAGTTCTGGCAGTCACCATGTCTAACATAGGTGACAGCCAGCTCGAGTCAGAATGAGTACATTCATCCGAAAACGGCACAATTGCTAGTTTCTCACAGTACAAGTGTCACACTCACCTCAACCACGCTATCGAACAAAATCGATTGCTTATCTCCCCAACCGCTCTGGACGCTGGAATATTCACCGGAAACATTTAACTTTACCGAGCCGGAATTTGCGTTTGAAATCTGTCAGGCTGTGGCCGCGGTATGGCAACCGTGTGCGTCACGGCCATTGATTATCAACCTGCCAACCACAGTGGAACGCAACACTCCCAATGTGTTTGCCGATCAAATCGAACACTTCATCAACAACTTTGATTCTCTGGATCATGTTACTGTCAGTGTCCATCCGTATAATGATCGCGGCACCGGGGTGGCCAGTGCTGAACTGGCAATGCTCACCGGGGCGACACGGGTCGAAGGCTGTTTATTCGGCAACGGGGAGCGCTCCGGCAATGTTGATTTGGTGACACTGGCTTTAAATCTCTACTCACAAGGGATCGACCCACAAAATCGATGGGATTCAAACGACGTAATTCGTCCAGAATCAATTCAAAAATACGTTCTTCCCGGGTGCCCGCCATACGGACATCCGGGAGAGCAACCGCTTCAACAATTAAGCAGGTCAGCAACGGGGAGACGGTCGATAACACACAGGTATTCGGCAGATCGGCCCGTGCCATCGGATCGACAAACAGTGTGCGAACGCGCACATCGCCGGTAATTCGCAGACTATGAGAGACTCCCGCTGGGATCCACAACCCCTTATTCGCTGTCACCACCCACGCGCCCGCTTGGGTATCGACACGAATCACCCCATTCAAGGCATGTAAAAACTGGGCACACTGATGAATATGAGGCGCTTCCACGTCCCCGTGAGAATAATTATGGGCATAGGCAATAATTGGCGGCCCCAACGCTTCATCACAAAATTTCATCAGTTACCCCGCTCATCCTCAGCCGTTTCGGGTATTTAAAGCCAATCAGCAGCAGGTTGTCAAACCCGGTATTGGTGCATTGGATTTACCAATATGATTGGCAAACATTTGGCGATGCTATGGGTTCTGTGCCGAAAATCGTTCGCTATAGAATCCGTTCTGTTGCAGAACCCATGAGTTGGTATACTGGCGGAAAAGAAGGAGAATTCTGGAGATGTATCAGTGAAGCTGCGTTATAGCCTTTTTTATCTATTCATCATGCTGTTGATGGGTGGTTGTGCGAATCGGGTCAATAGTGTTCAAGCACTCACTTAATGGGACAAAGCTTACGGCCAGTGTCTGGCGCAAGAGCAAAATAGTTCGGTCAGATTCCCCGAAGACGATGCTTGGTTTCATTCACTCAGCGCAATTCAGCAGAAACACGTTGTGCTGTATATTTATCAGGAAAAAATGTACCAATGCTCGGCTCAACAACAGGCTCAGCTTAAGCAAGCACTCACTGCTGAAAATAACAAAACTCTACTCAAACTCTTTGATGAAATGGGGTTCTTGAGTACACCGGATAAAACGCTGGTTGAGAATCTTGATTCTGCCCAAATGCACAGGCTGAGCCAAAGTATCTCCGTTTTCAATTTGGGTAAAGTTGCTGACCAGCTGCATTTTCGGGAACGATGAGCACTGTGACTGATG
>NZ_JCARSY010000119.1:0-543 GCF_059641415.1 Vibrio rubrogenes | reverse complement strand
CAATGTGGCTTATCAGCGCAAGGCAGAAATCGTCAGCCCGCTGCGTTTTCAGGGACAGTATTATGATGCAGAAACGGGTTTACATTACAACCGTCACCGTTACTATAGCCCGAGCACCGGGCGCTTTATCACCCCCGACCCGATTGGGCTTGCCGGTGGTTTAAACAACTACCAGTATGTGAAAAATCCGACGGGCTGGATTGACCCGCTGGGGTTAACGCAGTGTGTGGGGGATTGTCCTAGTAGGAATACTTGGAATTCTTTCCAGAAAGATCACGCTGGACAATTTAAGACAAGAGCTGAAGCATCTAAGGCTTATAATGAGTTAAAAGAAAACCAGTCTCCTTGGCCTTATGGATATGATCCAGAATCAAATGTCCGGACAATGCAACCAGGTGATACATTTAACATGATTGTTGATAATGGAATGGAAGATATGCCTGGTCGGTTTGGTACAACCGATTTTATCTCTAACTCAACTTATGGCCGTCAGAATTTAGCGATTAAAGAGGGATGGAAACCAACATTAGACAATGTAGTTAC
>NZ_JCARSY010000118.1:0-555 GCF_059641415.1 Vibrio rubrogenes | reverse complement strand
CAGAATGCCAACTCCATGTTATATCTCTATCGAAGGTGAAACTCAGGGGCTAATCACGTCAGGCGCTTGTACAGCAGATTCTATCGGTGACTCTTTTGTTGAAGGTCACGAAGATGAAATGATGGTTCAACAGTTCGATCACGTTGTGAGCGTTCCAACTGATCCTCAGTCTGGTCAACCTGCTGGTCAACGTGTTCACAAGCCTTTCAAATTCACTGTGAACCTGAACAAAGCCGTTCCACTGCTGTATAACGCACTGGCTTCCGGTGAAAAAATGTCTTCTGTGACTCTGAAGTGGTACCGCACTTCAATCGAAGGCAAGCAAGAAAACTTCTTCACCACAACACTTGAAAACGCAACTATCGTTGACATCAAGTGTGAAATGCCACACTGCCAAAACCCAGCAGATTCTGACTACACGCAAAACCTGACTGTCTCTATGTCTTACCGTAAGATCACTTGGGACCACGTTAACGCGGGTACTTCAGGTGCTGACGACTGGCGTAAGCCAATCGAAGCTTAATTGTCAGCTGAACAGGCACCTTGTGTGTCTGT
>NZ_JCARSY010000117.1:0-590 GCF_059641415.1 Vibrio rubrogenes | reverse complement strand
ACGGTGTGTGACAAAGACCCGATTTCGATGGCAACCGGTGAAGAGCTGCTGTCACTGACGGACGGCCACCTGATTGGGCTGTTGCCGTTTGAGTGGCAACGATTGTACCGGACCGGGGCGGTGGAAACCAATGTCGGGCTCGGTTATGGCTGGTCGCATTCACTGTCACACCAGCTGACGGTGGACGGCGATGCGGTGGTCTGGCGTGACGGTGAAGGCAAACTGACCCGCTTCCCCAAACCGACAGCGCAACTGCCGGCGATTACCAACCGCATGGCCGGAGCCGCCGCCTTTTTAGGCCGGGATAAGCAACAAATCATCATTGCTAGTGGTGAGCGGTGGTATACCTTTCAGATGCGCGGTGACAGTGGCAGGCTGACGTCGATAAAAGACCAGTATGACCATACGCTGCGTCTCAGTTATGACCGTCAGCACCGTCCGGTGCGGATTTCAACCGAGACCAATCTCAGGTTTGAGCTGGTTTACGAGCACGACCTGATTGCCCGGGTGGATTTGTATGCCTATCTGGCCGAGCAGGATGAATGGCAGTTTGTCCAGACGCAGGTCAGTTATGGCTATAACGCGCAGTC
>NZ_JCARSY010000116.1:0-591 GCF_059641415.1 Vibrio rubrogenes | reverse complement strand
CTGAATCTTGAATTATCGCTTCCATTTTAAAAGTATCAGCGCCTCCGGCAAAATCTCCTTTTTTACTGCGTTTTTTAATACAAACTTTGCTTACGTCGTTAGTATCAAAAAAATCATTTATTTCTTTTTTAAACTCTTTGATACATTCTCTGTTCTCACTGTCTTTCAATGCAATTTTCTTTTTATCAATTGCTTTGACTGCAAAACTATCATCGTTTTGCTTTTCTAACACAGTGAGTATTGCTTCATGCCCTTTTAACTCAATACCGCATATTTTTCTCATTTGAAAACCCTATGTATTACATTATCTAGACAACTCAATCCTAACCTTTTCTATATGATCCGATGCAACTTTAAGTACGCTATCCGCGCACTTTTTACATATGTTAATTCTACCTAAATCATCGTATGCAAAGTGCTTTTCTCCTGCGAGAATCTTGTGCGAGGAATTCGCATGGCACTTCCTTTCTGCCCTTGCTTCTTCTACACGAAAGTCCCTTACAATATTTCTAACTGCTGGCATATACACTCCTGTTTTTACCGTAAACCTAACACCAAAATAAGCAGTACCAAATACATCTGCTTCAGCAC
>NZ_JCARSY010000115.1:0-592 GCF_059641415.1 Vibrio rubrogenes | reverse complement strand
CGTGAATGTCGATCCGGTCAAAGAGCCGATCCCAATCCGTCCGACCGTGCACTACACCATGGGTGGGATTGAAACCAACGGTCAGTGTGAAACCCGCATCCAAGGCCTGTTTGCCGTCGGTGAGTGCTCTTCCGTCGGACTGCACGGTGCCAACCGTCTCGGCTCCAACTCACTGGCTGAGTTTGTCGTGTTCGGTCGTGTTGCCGGTGAACAAGCCGCAGAACGTGCCGCTACTTTTAGCGGATGGAACGACTCTGCAATTGCCGCACAAATCAAAGCCACAGAAGATCGGATTGCGGCTCTGACGCAACAGGAAGGCGATGAAAACTGGGCCGATATCCGCACTGAAATGGGTCATGCCATGGAAGCCGGTTGTGGCATCTACCGTCAGGAAGATCTGATGCAACAAGCAATTGATAAGCTGACCGAACTGAAAGCACGCTATAAAAAAATCAGCATCAAAGACAAAGGCAAAGTCTTTAATACCGACCTGCTGTACGCTTTAGAAGTCGGTTATGGACTGGAAGTTGCCGAAGCGATGGTTCACTCCGCGATCCTCCGTAAAGAGTCCCGTGGTGCGCACCAGCGCCTT
>NZ_JCARSY010000114.1:0-592 GCF_059641415.1 Vibrio rubrogenes | reverse complement strand
GAGACGTTGGTGCGCACCACGGGACTCTTTACGGAGGATCGCTGAATGCACCATTGCTTCAGCCACTTCCAGACTATGGCCGATTTCAATCGCGTACAGCAGGTCGGTATTAAAGACTTTGCCTTTGTCTTTAATGCTGATTTTCTTATAGCGTGCTTTCAGCTCAGCCAGTTTATCAACGGTCTGTTGCATCAGATCTTCCTGACGGTAGATGCCACAACCGGCTTCCATGGCATTGCCCATTTCAGTGCGGATATCGGCCCAGTTTTCATCGCCTTCTTGATCCATAAGAGATTGAATGCGCTGTTCGACCGCTTTGACCTGCGCCTCGATGGCTTTATCATTCCAACCTTTGAATGTTTCAACGCGTTTCACTGCATGTTCACCGGCAACGCGACCAAAAACAACCAATTCAGCCAGTGAGTTGGAGCCGAGACGGTTGGCACCGTGCAGTCCGACGGAAGAGCACTCACCGACGGCAAACAGGCCTTGGATGCGCGTTTCACACTGACCGTTGGTTTCAATCCCACCCATGGTGTAGTGCACAGTCGGACGGATTGGGATCGGCTCCTTGACCGGATCGACATTCACA
>NZ_JCARSY010000113.1:0-682 GCF_059641415.1 Vibrio rubrogenes | reverse complement strand
TATATAATACGTATTCGATTATTTGGTTTAATTTGCCTGTTAATAGTGTGATTAAAGGAATCCAAAATGAGGTTTTGAGAACTAACAAGGCTCTGAATTTAATTGCTCATTACAGCTCCAACTAACTCAACTAGAACCAGTGTTGTACCCATGAACAGAGAAAGTGGTCGCTATAAAGGCAAATGAATTATCCAAGGTGGGCGTGCTCAAGTGCGTACTGTCCTGTATATGGCCATGATGTCTGCAATGCAATCTAACCCGGTTTTTGACGCCATATACTCGTTTGTTATGTTTAAAGCCAAACGAGTCCACTATATGGTTTGCTTCTAAGTACCTCAAGCCTACTTTTTAGCGAGCCAACGTGAATTTCGAGTTTGTGACCGTCGGGATCCAAAATATACAACGACTGCCCTTCACTTTTATTTTGTTTCCAAACTTCGATGTCGAAGGAAATTAGACGTAACGAAAAATGCTCAAAGTCTTCAGGAGATATGTCGAAGGCAATATGTGTATAATCAGTTTTTGGACATGGTGAGTCACACGATAAGCAAAACCACATATCTCCGATAGAAATATATGCCCCACGATCCCATTTTACATGCCCAGTAAAACCCAGAATATCGATATAAAACTTAAGTGAACGTTCCAAGTTACTAACTGCAAGAGTGATGTGATTTAATCC
>NZ_JCARSY010000112.1:0-700 GCF_059641415.1 Vibrio rubrogenes | reverse complement strand
TTCCATGTCGCCGGGGTTGCCTGAAACAGCGTGATGTCCTGACTATCCAGATAAGCTGCCAGCGCTTCACCGTCCCGTGACAATGCTTTGTCCGCCAGATGCAGTGCCGCCCCGTTTAACAGCGGCAGGTAGATTTCCAGCACGTGAATATCGAATGAAATCGTGGTCACCGCCAGTAAGCGGTCATCGCCACTGACCTGATGTTGCTGCTGCTGGCTGGTCAGGAAGTTGACCACCGAGCGATGCGGCACCATCACCCCTTTCGGTTGTCCGGTTGAGCCGGAGGTGTAAATCACATAGGCCAGATGGTCGCTGGTCAGGGGCGCAACCACCGGGTTATCTACCGGCTCATCCGCCAATGATGCCCGATTGAGCGCCAGTACCTGTAACTGCGCTGCCTGCTCACCAAATGTCCCGGCAATATCAACCGTGCCATCGGTAATCAGTACCACCGGACGGCTGTCGGCCACCATGTATTGCAGCCGCTCGGACGGGAACAAAGGGTCAAGCGGCACATAAGCACCGCCCGCTTTGAGCGTTGCCAGTAAGGTAGTGACCATGGCACAACTGCGCTCGACCATCACCGCGACATAACTGCCCGGTGTGACCCCGAGTGTCATCAGGCGATGAGCTAACTGATTGGCCTGAGTATTCAGCGCGGCATAGCTCAGGGAATCATTGCCCGAGACGACGGCTGTGG
>NZ_JCARSY010000111.1:0-740 GCF_059641415.1 Vibrio rubrogenes | reverse complement strand
CGCAACCTTGTGTCACACGCAACCAGCAAGAGCTTTGCTCATTTGAGCTGCCGTATCTGTCCCAAGCCTTTCTGTCCCAAGAAAAGTGCACTTTCACCCGGCCATGCTCATCACAGTAGATCTCTTCCCCTTCAGGGCCGACCACTGTCCCCATGGTCGGAAACTTGAGGATCGGTTTACTGCGCGGTGCCATCTGCCACACTTGATCACCGAGAATGGCGGCAAACTGGTTGGCATATGTGGTTGCACCGCTGCCACCGGACTCTTCCAGCGCCTGCGGCTGGCTGCCCTGATGGGCGACTTGAATCAGCAGATAATTGCGATTCATCTCACTGTCGAAGTGCTCCATCAAATCAAACCGCTGACCGGCCTGAAGCTGTGCGTCGTTACTTTTACCGCTGAAGGTATGTGCTTGTCGGCGCAGCGCTTCAAGGCGGATCTGCGTAAATGCCTGACCCGTGGTGTCGTCTTTAAACCGCCCCGGGTGGTCAAAATGCTCATAGTCACCGCGCTGGTAACTCATATCCGAAGCGGTGGCCGAGTGCGTAATATTGTAAGACGGCTTTTTAAAACTGTAATCGCTCAGCTGCACATCACTGACTTGTGTCTGTTTGTGCTCGGTCAAAGTTGAGACATAAGGTTGCTCAAACACCCCACCGGACAAGGCATTGTACGGCACCGGCATGGCAAGACGGCCGAACCCTTCGGGATTGTCGGTGATGACTAAAACATGCTTTTCC
>NZ_JCARSY010000110.1:0-723 GCF_059641415.1 Vibrio rubrogenes | reverse complement strand
CAAGCCGATACCCTAGAAAAACAATGCCGCTCTCCTTAAGTGAACGGCATTACTCTATTAATCCCTCAGTTATTCTTTCGAGAGCAAAATCTACTTCGGTGACTATTTCTCTATCCAATAGAAAATAGTCACTACTTCTCACCATACTCACGGTGACTGATGCGCCACCGCTAGCCATTTGTAATCTCCAAGTAAAAAGACGAGTAACCTGATTAATGGCCACTTTGTTTTAAAAAGAAAGGCTAACCCACTGAACGACCGCGCCACTTTCGCTAACCACTAAAATGACAGGAGTGAATCTCTCCGTCAGATACGAAAAAGCCCCAGCATGACTGCTGAGGTCTTCAAATCAGTGGCCTTCCCGAACAGACAGGCGGACGGGACTCGAACCCGCGATTACCTCACGCCAGCGTGACAGGCCGCTGGTTTTAAAAAGAAAGGCTAACACACTGAACAACCGCATCACTTTCGCCAGCCGCTAAAGTGGCAGGAATCAATCTCTCCGCCAGATACGAAAAAACCCCAGCATGACTGCTGAGGTCTTCAAATCAGTGGCCTTCCCGAACAGACAGGCGGACGGGACTCGAACCCGCGCCCCCCGGCGTGACAGGCCGCTGGTTTTAAAAAGAAAGGCTAACACACTGAACGACCGCGCCACTTTCGCCAGCCACTAAAGTGACAGGAATCAATCTCTCCGCCAGATACGAAAAAACCTCAGCATGA
>NZ_JCARSY010000011.1:0-147900 GCF_059641415.1 Vibrio rubrogenes | reverse complement strand
TTGAAAGAAAACCCTAAAATCAAGTTAGGTTTTGTTGGTGCTGAGTATGCTCCAAACCCCAATTATGTGGATATTCGTTTTGGCATAACTAAAGACTTTGAAGGGAAGGGCTTCATTTCAGAAGCGGCAGGGGCATTGGTAAATTGGTTCTTTGAAAACACCGAACATGAAAAACTCTATGGCGTTGCAATGGTCGATAATATTGGCTCCAAAGCCGTTCTAAAGAAACTTGGAATGACGCCAGAGAAAAATGTAGACCTGTATAACTGCGAAGGGCTGGACAACTATAGCCTAGAGACACCGACAGAATAATCATCATAGTAATTGATGTGTAACTTTGTTACGTCGAACAGACTGTATGGGTCTTATTTCCCCAAGGGGCGCGTTCGAAGAAGCTAATAAGATCGAAGAAAGTCATTGCGCACCAAACCTCCATACCCCAAAAAACACCTTCCAAAAACACCCTCAAAAACCAACTAATCTATCAAACAATGATTCTCATCGAAAAACGGATAAGGCCCCTCAACCGCATCGATATAACTGATATGGCTGCAAATTCCCTCCGGTTCGAGACGGAACAACTGAATGGCTCCCGGCTCCAGTGAGAAACAAGCGGGCGCTTGGGGATCCAAATCGAGCGTCACGGCATGGCTGTGAGACGGGCCGACCCAGACGGGAATTCGATGCCACGTCGCTACAATCGGGCGATGTACATGGCCGACAACAATCCCGGCCACATGCGGGTGAGATTGCAACACCTCATATAATGCCTCACTGTTTTGCAGATTTTGCACATCCATATGCTGTAACCCGACTGTCATCGGTGGGTGGTGCATAAATAGCAAGGCCGGATGTTGTTGCGTTGCCGAGAGTTGTTCATCAAGCCATCGGAGTGACGTTTGACTCAACATGCCATAAGGCTGACCGGGTACGGAGCTATCCAGCCCAATCAGTTGATAGCCGCCGACATGCTCACTGAAGTTACAAAATACCGGCGTGTCAAACGCGAGCCAGCCTTGCAATGCATCACGCAAATGCGTTCTGTTGTCATGGTTACCCGGAATTACGCGCACCACCGGTTTTAAGCGTTGCAGCTCGGCAACCAGCAGTTGATATTCATCAGGGTGACCAAAATCTGCCAAGTCACCGGTGATGATGACCCGGTCAGGTATCGGCTTGAGCAGGTTGATATGATCAATCGCACGCCGCAGGCGACCTAACGTATCGACCTTTTTATACGCCAGTTTGCCTGACTGCTTAATGTGTAAATCGGTTAACTGTGCGATTAACATTCACGGTCTCCAATAAAAACCAAGCGCTCAGGCGCAACGGATAAGTAAACGGATTGCTGCGGCTGATAATGACGACGGGCAAAACAGTCGATCATCAGCAGCTCATCAAGGCTGGCAATTTTAACCTGTACACGGGTACGATCCCCTAAGAAGGTCCTGTTTTGCACTTGCGCGAGGAGGGTATTGTCCGTCGCTTCATCAAGGATTCGGATATCCTCCGGGCGCACCATTGCGGTGGCCGGTTGCCCCTCATCGAGTTGCGCGCAGTGCGATTCGCTCAAGCGTAGCTGTTGTGTCTGTCCTTGGCCGGAAACATCGCCGAGGATGAAAACATTGCCCTCACGCTTGCCATGAAAGCAGTTGATCTGACCGATAAAGTCCGCCACAAAGTGATTGTTCGGTGTCAGGTAAATCTCTTCCGCACTGCCGATTTGAGCAATTTCACCGTGATCGAGCACGGCAATCCGATCGCCCATTACCATCGCTTCTTCCTGATCATGAGTGACATAAATCGCCGTGATACCTAACCGTTTAAGCATCTGGTGAATGTCAATCCGCAGCCGCTGTTTGAGACGGGCGTCTAAGGCGGAAAGGGGTTCATCAAGCAATAACACCTCCGGCTCAGTGATAATCGCCCGTGCCAGTGCCACGCGCTGGCGTTGTCCACCGGAGAGCTGGTTGATATCACGCTCTGCATACGGTTCGAGATCGAACATGGTCAGCATTTCCGCAACTTTGGCTTGTCGCTGCGCTTTGCTTTCACCGCGAACCCGTAAGCCATAGCCGATGTTGTCGCGGACATTCATATTGGGAAACAGCGCATAAGACTGAAACACCATCCCGACCTGGCGGTGCTCGATGGGTTGGTGGGTAACATCCCGCTCGCCAAAATGGATGGTGCCGTCGGGGTCGGCAAACTCTAATCCGGCAATCAGGCGCAGGGTGGTGGTTTTTCCGCAGCCGGAGGGGCCGAGCAGCACTAAAATTTCACCGGCTTCGACGTGTAAATCAAGAGGCTTGAGAGCCAATGTGCCATCAGCAAAGGTCTTCTGAACCTGCTTCAAAGTTATCGCAACACTGGATTTCGCTATATTCATATCAATATCACTTTCATGCAGCTGTCGATTAACGACGCTGAGTTTTTCGGTTAAACAGTTGAGCCAGAATCAGCAGCGGCAGAATCAGACCCAAAAATATCAGGGTATAGGCAGAACTCACCTCAAGACGCATTGACGCGTAAGCATCGGCCAGCCCGACCGGCAGCGTTTTGGTGAGTGGGGTATGCAGCATCCAAGTCAGATTAAACTCACCGACAGAGAGGGTTAGCGTCATCAGCACGCCACTGATAATGCCGGTCATACAGTTGGGCACGATGATATGCATAAACCGTTGCGTGAAGCTGGCACCAAGGCTGGCCGCACCTTCTTCCAGTACGCGAAAGTTGATGCTGGTGAGAATTGCCAGCACCGCCTTGACCATAAACGGCAAAGTAAAAATGACATGCCCGACTAAAATGAACAGCCAACTGGCGCGAAAGTCGTGGAAGCCGCCATACACTGAAATCAGCCCCAGAGCGATCGCCATGCCCGGTATGGCAATGGGTAATGTCAGGCACTCTTCAAACCATAGCGAAAAACGGGTGCGGTAGCGGGCCAGATAGTAGGCGCACGGCACACCGACCATCACGTTAATCGCGGTGGTGACTAACGCGATTTTCAATGTCAGCCAGACTGTATCGGCATACATCGACCAGACTTGTTCAACCCACTGTAAGGTGAGGCCGCTTTTCAGGCCGACGAAATAGTTCTGGGTTAAACCGGCCATGACCGACATCACCACCGGGATAATCAAAAATGCACACACCAGTATGGTGAAGATCAGTTGTGCATAGAAATAACGATTTTTGTCCATGGGTTAGCCTCCCATATTCAGGGATGTTGCCCCTTTGAGCCGCGCCAGTGCGAGGCACAGCCAAGTCACGGCACCCAAGATCAGACTTAATGCCGCTGCCATGGCAAAATTGGCGTTCAGAGTAAACTCGGTATAAATGGTCATCGGCAGTACATTGATGTCGGTTGCCAGCGAAAATGCAGTGCCGAATGCGCCCATCGAGGTGGCAAAACAGACTGAGCCGGAAGAAATCAGGCCGGGGGTTAACGCCGGCAAGGTGACATCCCGCAGGATTTGCCAGCGGTTGGCACCCAGTGAGCGTCCGGCTTCCACTAAGTTGTGATCGAGTTTTTCGGCGGCTCCCATCACGGTCAGTACCACACGCGGAATCGAGAAATAGAGGTAACCGAGAAACAGTCCGGCCATGGTATAAGCAAACACCCAACGATCACCAACCAGTGCGAGACTCGCCTGAGCGATGAGCCCTTGGCGACCGGCCAGCATAATGACGAAAAATCCAATCACCACCCCCGGAAACGCCAGCGGGAAACTCAGCATCGCAATCAGGAGTGATTTACCCCGGAATTGATAACGGGTGAGAAATAGCCCGGAGATGGTGGCGATGACCAAGCTGACCAAAGTCACCACTGCTGACAGCACCACGGTTGACAGCAGGCTGCGATAATAAGTCGGCTGGGTGAAGATTGACCAGTAGGTCAGGCCGTTGCCATCTGCCAGCGACAGCCAGACGAGTTTGCCGACGGGCAGAAGGAAAAAGGTCAGGCTGATAATCAATGCCGGGAGCAGCAACATCAGCCGTGAAAAATCGTGTTTCATAACAAAATGAAGGGTGGCGTTGCCACCACCCAGCCTGTGATTATTGAACTTCATTCAGATAACGTTGTGCAAAGGCGTGTTGTGCCTGTGACATCTTGGCAAAATCGACTGCTTGTGCCCGTTGATAGTCGGCATCCGGCAGAAACTTAGCGCGAGTTTTGGCGCTCATCGCCGAAGGAATCACCGGACGCAGATAAGCATCGGCCCACAAGCGCTGACCGGCATCGGAGAGGACGAAATCGAGCACTTTGCGGCCATTCTCAGGATGCGGTGAGTTTTTCACTTGGCTCATCACATAAGGCACCACAATGGTTCCCTCTTTGGGAATCACGAACTCAACCGGGGCTTTATCGTTATATTTGGCGCGGTAGGCGTTAAAGTCATAGTCGAGCAGAATGGGGATTTCACCTGAAATTACGCGGGCATAAGAGGTTTGCTTCGGCACAATCGGGTGATTTTTACGCAGCGCCTGAAAATAGTGAATCGCCGGGGTGAAGTCATCCATCGTGCCGCCCATTGCCTGATTGATCGCCACGGCACTGGCATAACCGACAAATGCGCTGGTTGGATCTAAGTAGCCGATCATCCCGCGGTATTCCGGTTTGAGTAAATCTTGCCATGACTGAGGCACCGGCGCGCCATCAAGGGCAGCTTTATTGACGAAGAAGCCCAAGGTGCCGGAATGAATCGCAAACCAGTTGCCTTGTGGATCTTTCAGGCCCGCCGGAATTTTATCCCAATTGTGCGGTTTATAAGGTTGCACAACGCCTTTTTGCGCCGCGAGAATGCCAAACGAGACCCCGTAGTAGACGACGTCAGCCACCGGGTTATCTTTTTCTGCCACTAGCTGGGACAGGGATTGACCTGAGTTTTTGTTGTCGATGGGAATATTAATACCTAATTGGTCTTTAATCTGTTTTAACTGACCGCCCCAGTTAGCCCATTCAGGGGGGCAGTTATAACAAATGGCATCGGCTGCCTGCGCCGTGCCGGTAACCAAGCCGGTTGCCATCAGCGCTAAGGTGGCAATATGTTTTAATTTCATAACAATCATCCTATTGATTGAATTTGATTCAAGTGAGGTTTATGAACCGGAGCAACTGTTCCTGTAAGACTGAGCTCATAGGGCAGCTCTCGCTGGCGTGGTAAAACGGTGTGGTGTTTCGAGTTTAAAAGTAAATCCACGGCGAGGTGGCCCATCTGTAAGTGGGGAACCTTCACCGTTGCCAAAGCGGGGTAGGTGATTTGTCCGAGTGACATCCCGTCAAATCCCACCACGGAGGTCTGTTCCGGGACGCGTATGCCTGAGTGACGCAGATGGCGGATCAGTTTCAGTGCGATGAGATCATTACTGCAAAACCAAGCACTCGGAGCCTGATGTGAGAATGACTGATTAAGATCGGTGAACGGCGCATTCGCCATCGGATCGACTTCCAGTAATGTCAGCAACCGGGCCTGCTGATCCTGAGCGATACGGGCTTTGAAGCCTTCGTAACGGAGTTGGGCCCGGTCAGAACGGTTGAACTGGCCCGCGACCATGCCGAGTTGCTGATGGCCGAGTTTGAGTAAGTGATCGGCGACATCCCAACCGGCCTGAAAGTTATTGACGTAAACCGTGGCATCATCGGCAGTGAACTGGTTGTGAACCAAACTTAGCGGAAAGTTAAACTCTTTCAACAGCGACAAGGCTTGATTGTTTTGCATACTGGCGACGGTCAGAATCACGCCACTGACCCGCTGACGGATGAAATCGACTACGGCTTGCTGTTCCCGCGCTTGCTGATATTCGGTATCGATAATAATGGTCGAGTAACCAAAGTGGCGCGCTCTTTCTTGAATCCCGGCGACGATCTCAGCAAAGACCGGATTGAGTAAGCTGGGGATCAAAACCCCAATCGTCGGGTTGTGGTTGAGTGCCACACGGGTCGATTTCTGTTTCGGGTGGTAGCCGGTTAAGTGCACGATTTTACCAATTCGCTCACGGGTCTGATGACAGATAAGTCCGGTGCCATTGAAGTAGCGCGATATGGTTGCCGGCGATACATTGGCCAGTGCTGCAATATCTTTAATGTTCATCATTTCCCTCCCGAGTGCAGCAGCAAGGTTAGGAATCTCAGGTGACGTATTTATGACAAGAAAATCAGAGAAGGCATCATTTTGGCGGAGTGTTTTTATATTTTCGCTGCATTTTCTCTAAAGATGACGCATGAAATATTCTCGTTTCATTGGCAATTTATGGCAGATACAAAAAATTATTACTGAGGTAAATGTTATTAATAATGTGATTTTAATCACAAATTGTATATGTGGGAGAAGAGAGAGAAGAAGGAGGAGAGAGGATATGGTGCGGTTATAAGCGCATCTCAACCTGACAGAACCTGCATCCGCCGGTACTGTCAGATCGATGTTGCGTCATACATACAATGATCACCCTTGATTAAGATGACGATCCTTGTTGTGCTTTTTTGGCTTGTGGTGCTTTAGACGGTGCGGTTAAACTTTCAGTGGTTTTGGCTCCCTGAAAATCGACGACTTGTTGCTCCGGGGCCGGTTTAGTGACGCCATTGAAGCGCCCGCCTTGTTCAATGCTGATATCGTCGGTATAGAGTGTGCCATCGACACGACCTTTACTTAAGATCTCAATGCGAGTGGCATAGCAGGTGCCTTCGAAACAGCCATTGATGATGATGTGCTCGGCATAAATTTCACCACTGGCAGCACCGGATTCACTGATAATGAGTGTCTTATCCGTGTGGATCTGACCTTCAATCTTACCATCAACTTGCATATTGCTTTCTACTCTGAACTGGCCATTAATGGCGCAGCCTTCAGCGATGAGAGTTGTAACTGAGCACTGACTCTTTGCTCGACGTTGTTTATCAAAGATTCCCATCTTACTCCTCCTACTTTTGTAAATATCGTATCAAAATTATTAATTCCCCAGTTCACAAAGGGTTTGGGATCTAGCGAACGGCCAACAAAGCGAATTTCATAATGTAGGTGTGGCCCGGTACTCAATCCCGAATTTCCGACGTAACCGATGATATCGCCCTTGTTGACGAATTCACCCATTTTGACAGCAAATTTATTCATATGAGAATAAGAACTGGAAAACCCGAATGAATGTCTCAATCTTAGGTAATTCCCGGAGCCTTTGACCAGACTGGGACGAACCACTTCGACTACGCCGTCGGCCGGTGCATAAATCGCCGTGCCTTTCGGGGCTGAAAAATCCTGACCGCGGTGGAATTCACTCTTCCCGGTGACTGGGTTAATGCGGCGGCCGTAATCGGAAGACATTCGGGATTTTTCGACCGGGAAGCCATTCGGGATTTGGTTCAGCAGAGCCAGACGAACAGAAGAGGTGATTGCTGCGGTATCCAGCCGGGATTCAAGTGTCGCGTCGTCAGAATCCTCCACACCGAGCACTTTTTCCAGATCACTCAGGCGATCCGAGACCGTCTGCATTTTTTCTTCCCGATCAAGCAGCTCACTTTGCAAGCCGACCTTAAGCTTCTTGAGTGATGCGACATCTTCAGAAAGAGACATCGACTGACTTTCCAGTTCTCTTTGCTTTGATTTGGCAAAATCCACTTCGTTCATCAGGTAATAGATGATACCGGCAGTACCAATAACGGTTGCCATCAGGATATAACCAGCACTTTTAAGACATTTCTGATACCAGCGGCCGACATGAAAATGACGTGTGCCGTTGATAGAAGATACTGATATCACGAGGTTTTCTTTCATACATCATCAGCATTTGTAAATACAATGTCAGGATTCTATCAGTTTTCTGTCAGTGATTGAATTTTCATCAGTGATCTTGAGTGGAAAAATGTAATATTGTATGCATTTAGCGTAAATAATAAGCACAAGCACCGACATGTATATGGCCTGTCGGTGCTTGTGCTTAAAAATGATGCTTCATGATTGCGAAGTGGTGTCACTGCGATAATCGGTGAATCGCCTGACTCAGTGCTGTATCCCGATGGTGGTTGAGATCGGCCAGTGTCAATGGCACTGTCGGTATGTCCGGTTGCATTCCTTTGGCTTCATACGATTGATACCGGGTATCGATATAGACTTCATTGGATAAACTGATTTGCCACCCATTGGGCAGGGTTTTCACCAAAGCATCCGATAAAGCGCCGCTACTGGTCTCGCCCATAAATGTGACTTGCGGCTGCGCTTTCATCATCATGAGGAAAACTTCCCCGGCACTGACGGTCGTACCGCTGATCAGAATCGTAACGGGACGAGTGTAAGCGGGTGAGTTGAGCGGGGTGGGTAATTCGAGCCAGTGAATCTCACCGTCACCGGCAATGGTTCGGGTAAATTTACCGATGATGCGCTGAGTCACCGGATTAAAACGGCTGGCGAGTGCCAGTGAGACACCGTCAGCACCACCGCTATTGAAGCGCATATCAATGATCATGGCTGTTGTATTGCGCATATCCTGCATGGCTTGATCGATGACCTGTGCCATATTGCTGACCCATTGCTCGGGGTCATCCGGGTTTTCACCCGTATCCAACAGCATCATGTTCGGACGAAAATAACCAATTTTCCCTTGGTTGAATGTGCCCCAGACGATTCGTTCCGCACCGTATAAAGTATCTGCTGAGCTGCCGTTGACGATGTGAACACTGCCGGAATCCATCATCTTCTGCTGCGTCATGGAGACTTGTGCCAGACGATCTGCCACGTAAGTATCAAAGTCACTGATTTCGGTTTGGTCGAGAAAGCCCTGTTTCAGTGTCCGTAAGATGCCTTTGAGAGGTGCGGGTGCATATTCTTCATCCCCGTAAGTCAAAAAAACATGATCATCGGAAAAACCACTGAGTGATGCTTTGATGACATTGAGTAGCTCACTCTCAGTCATCTCCGTATTCAAATTCGGTGCCGCTTGTTGATAGACCTGCTCCCAGTCGATGCCGCGTTCCTGAAAGAAAGCGTAGTAGTCATGCATAGTCGTCCAGAAGAAATGATAGATCTCAAGCGGTGATGCCTGTGCATCAAGTCGTTGTCCGGGTTGACACATGGTTGGTAATGCGGACAGTCGCTCAAATTGCTGCACAAAAGGACGGGCACTTTGGTGTGATATCAGGTTCATGCTGTCATCAGATAGCGCCGCGTTGGGAAAGTAGCTCGCTTGCATGACTGCTTTTGTCATGGTATCCGCCAGCACACACCCCTCGCTGTTGAATTGGTATATTTTGCTTTCTGCATCGTTCAACTGATAAATGTCACCGTATCCAGTATGTTTCCAGAGTCCATCAAAATCCACTGAAGCCTGACAGGCAGAGGATAAGGCGATGGGCACAATGCAGACAAACCGACAAGTTGATTTTATCCATGAAGTCGAAATCATTATTGGGTCCTTTTCTATATTAAATATTCGGTATTGAAAGGTTGGTATAAAAGTTTCTGAGTACGTTAAACCAACGTTCAAACCGAAAATGTGAAAAAATTATAAAAGGGACAATCAGACACAATTTTATATTTCTCAGCCTGTTAACTCGGAATATAAGTTGATAAATGACAAACAGATTGGATTTGCTGTGGAGTCTAAGTTGCAATAATGATGGTGAGATCTTTAAAGCACTTGTGCTTGATGTCTTAGTATGTGGTTGAGAGATGTTAGAAACTAATCGTATGAGAAACTATCGACTTTGATATGGTTCGATTAAGATGACTGATGATTTGTTGATACATACCTTGAGAGGAGTAATTGATGGGGCGGAATAAAATTCCTCGTGTAATTTGTGGTAAACCTGCGGATAGTTGTTTCAAACCGAACGGTATTCCGATGAGTCAGCTTGAGCATCTTGATTTGGCGGCGGATGAATTTGAAGCGTTACGTCTGGTTGATTTACAGGGAATGCATCAGCAGGATGCGGCTGTCGAAATGGGAGTCTCCCGACAAACACTGGCCAATTTGGTCAAGGCTGCTCGTTTCAAAGTTGCGGACTGTTTAGTCAATGGTAAAGCATTGATGATGTGCCATTAAACTAGCCCCTTCTCCTTTTTTGATAACCTGCTTTGGTCACAACCCGCTTTGATGACAACCCCCCGACGTACAACATCGATGTATCTCGGGGGCATTTCGTAATTTCCCCGTCTATTGTGTCATGGGATGTCTCCCAGGTTCTGCTGTTGAATTATCGCTTTGGCGCTCGTCTTGTATTTTTATAATTTGCATATGCCAAAAAATAGAGCTATAAATAGCATATGCTAATTATTTAGGGTGCGAAATCTTCATGCTGCCGGTGACGGAGCAGGGTCGATAAGCATCAAACCACTGTTTATTTCGTTCATGATTTATTTTGACTAAACCCATTTTGTCGGTTGGGTTTGATCAACATTCAGTACAGGAGTTATTTCTGATGATTATTGCTATCCCGATGAAAGAAGAGCGTATTGCCAACCATTTTACCAAAGCTGACCATTTTATTTTTATGGATGAGTCTGGTGAGGTTGTCGGACATCAACAAAATCCTGCACAGACCGCCGGTTGTGCAGGGAAGTCGGCATTACTTGTATTACTCCTGAGTGAGCGGGTAGAGCGAGTGATTGTCCGTCATATTGGTCAGCGAATGCTGAGTCGGTTACTCGAAAACCAATTTGCAGTGTTTCAAACGCAGACTGGTCGTCAGGATCTTCAGCATCTGATTCAGACGGCGGATGAACTGGTTCCGCTAACTTGTGCAGAGCAGGGGCGTCCGTCGGTGAATTATCAAACTAAGCAACAACAAGGCGGTTGTTGCGGGGAACATCAGCATGGACACCATGACCCTGTTCGTACCCGCTGTCAGGGGCATCGTTGTTGCGAGACCGGTGAGCCGGGTGAGTGTGCCACCGGTGAGAACGATGAACATCCTCAGCGTCGACATGGAAAAGGGCGTTGTTGCCATCACTGAAAAGTGCTATATGCACGATAAACGAATGAGAGCCATCTGGCTCTCATTCATGGTTTGACATGTAGTGATTTAGGTGACGTTGTCACTCCGCGGCTTGAGCTACTCGTTTTTCCTGCTGCTGTAATTGATACATAGCACGATATCGGCCTTGTGGTATGGCCATGAGCTGGTGATGGTTGCCCTGTTCGATCAAATGGCCGTGATCCAATACCAGAATCTGATCGGCATGGCGAATGGTGGACAGGCGATGAGCAACCACAATCAGCGTGACCTGACCTTGCAGATCGTTCAGAGCTCGCTGAACAACCTGTTCGGTTTCACTATCGACATTCGCCGTGGCTTCATCAAGTAACAGCACTTTGGGCGAGCCCGCCAAGGCACGGGCGATAATCAGCTGTTGACGTTGCCCGGTCGAGAGCCGAAATCCCCCTTCACCGAGCTGGGTCTGATAACCATCATTCATGGCCATAATCACATCATGCAAATGTGCCTGACGTGCAGCAAGGTGTACCGCTGTCTCGCTTAAATTCCGCCCCATATCGATATTATCAAATATGGTTGTGGCGAGAATAAACGGATCCTGCGGAATAAAACTGACACCTTGGCGTAAGGCGTCATGACTAAAGTCATCAAGGGGATGCCCATCAATACAGATCGTGCCTGACTGGGGCTGATAAAAATTGAGTAACAGACTCATTAAGGTACTTTTACCACTACCGGTGTGTCCGACGATGGCAAAAAATTGTCCGGCATTGATCTCGGCATTGATATTCTGCAAAACCGAATGATTGTTCTGGTAAGCAAAATTCAAGTCTTTGATGGTCAGATGGCCGGCATCAATCCGGGAACAGGTGCCTTGTTCGGGTTTGGCCGAAGATTCCTGAAGCAGTTCATAGACTCGGTTACCGGCAACAATGGCTTGCTGATACAAACCGAAACGTTGGGTAATTTCGATTAACGGTTCTGAGAACCGACCCAGATAGTTAAGGTAAGCGTATAACACCCCGATTTCAGCAACCCCTTGTACCACTTGCAGACCAAAAAACCACACCACACTACCCAGCACAATAATACTGAATAAATTAATTGCCGGACGAAGCAACAAGGATGAGATCGTCACGGTTTTCAGGCGGGTATCGTAGTAATGGGCATTGATCTGATCAAACTGAGACAGTTTTGCCTGTTGTTGATTGGTTGCCTGAATCACAGTCATACCACTGATAGATTCGTTCATCGTGGCGTTAATGTCGGAACGTAAACGGCGGCTGTCGGTGACGTTTTTGACACTAAAGCGTTGATATAAATAAATTAACCCGATGACTGTCGGAAGCAGTAACAGGGCGACCAGCATCAGTTGCATATCCAAAATCGCCATCGCAATCAGAATGCCAATCAGCAGAATGATATTGGTCAGCACATTGGATAAAAACTGCACGTAAATATCTTTAATTGACTCGGTATCATTGGTAATCCGGCTGACCAGTTGCCCGGTACGGGCATAATCGAAATACGACATCGGTAAAGACAGAACGTGCTTAAACACCCGTTTGCGAATATCAAGCACCGCATACAAGGCCATATCCAGAAAACGTAGTGTTTGTCGGTACTTGAGGTAGGTCCCGATGATCGTTGACAGAATAAACAGACTGATAATGCCGGCAATCGGCCAGAACGGATAATGATCCGGCACAATAAAGTCATCGATAAATACTTTGCTCAAGAGTGGGCCCAGTACCTCGAATCCCGTCGCAATCACCACCAGAACCAAGGTTTTCACCAATAACGCTTTGTCGGCGAAAACATAACTCATCAATAAGCGTAGCGATCCGGCGTGTTTAGTATCCTGCTTAGCGTTTTTTGTATTCATGAGGATGCACTCTCCATCGCCTGTTCCATCTGTTGGTATGCTGCCATACGTGAATACCAGCCATCGCCAGCGATCAATTGTTGGTGTTTTCCTCTTTCAATCACTTCACCGTGTGCCATTACAATAATCTCATCTGCGTGCTCAACGGCTGATAATCGGTGACTGACAATGATAAGTGTCTGAGCTTTGCGTTGCCGCAAATGTTGGATAATGATTTTTTCCGTCCGGATATCAACGGCCGAGAGCGCATCATCGAGAATGAGGAGCGGGGCATCACTGATCAGTGCCCGAGCAATAGAAATACGTTGTCGCTGTCCTCCGGATAATGTTACGCCCCGCTCTCCGACAGTGGTCTGATAGCCGTCGGGGAACTGGCGGATGTCATCGTCAATCGCGGCTAATTTGGCAGCTTGATAAACTTCTTCATCGGTGGCTCCGGGGCGTCCCATGCGAATATTCTCCATTATCGTGGCACTGAACAGAAACGCATCCTGAGGGACATAAGCGTAAAGCGAACGGAGTTGAGACAGCGGAATCTGGCGGAGCGGGGTTCCGCCGATTTGTATTTCTCCTTCACCGGATTCCCAGTAGCGCATCAAAAGCTGGAGCAGGGTTGATTTTCCCGCACCGGTTGCACCGACAATGCCAAATACGCGGTTTTCTTTCAAACGGAACGAAACATTTTTCAGGCTGGGCTGAGCGGTCTCCGGATAATGAAAGGTGAGATGACTGACGGTCACACGATAACCTTTGGGGGCGAACTGACCATGGTCTTCAATGGTATCGGGTAAATCGAGTAACTCATCAAGACGTTCGATGGCTGCATTCCCGCGTTGCAAAATATTCATTAACCAGCCAAAGGCATACATCGGCCAGATCAACTCCGATAAGTACAGGGTAAAGCTGGTTAATTGCCCGACGGTTAACCGGCCTTCGTGAATTTGCCAGCCACCGGCAAGTAAGACAATGAGTAACGCGGCACCGAGACTCAACTGAATGATGGGATCAAACAAGGCTTCTGAACGCTGCACTTTATAGGTGCTGCTGGCAGCCTGTTCTGCAATCTGGTCAAATTGTTTGGCTTCGATTGACTCTCTGCCCATCGATTTAATCATGCGAATGCCCGTCATGGCCTGTTGTGTCTGCTCATTCAACGAGGAAAAACGATCAAGTGTGGTTTTGAATTGGTGATGAATCTGGCTGGACAGACGGTAAAATCCGATCCCCATCAATGGAAAGGGGAGGATCGCTAAAGCGGCGAGTTGCCAGTCAATAAAAATAAACATCATCACGAGGACCAGAATAAAGGTCAGCAACCCATCGAAGCCGGATAAAATCCCTTCACCCGCAGCGATTTCAACCGCGTCAATATCATTGGTCGCACGCGCCATCAGATCACCGGTTGAGTGGTGATTATAGAATGCCTGTCCTTGCCGGGTCAGACGCTGATAAAATTGCTGACGTAAGAGATTGCCCAGCTTATAGGACGTGCCGAATAACATCCGGCGCCAGCCATAACGGAGAAGGTAGACAATGATACTGGCGAGCAATAAGCCGAGTAGGTCGTATTTTGCTTGTGCCATGGTCCGGGTGGCAAGCAGATGGTCAATGGTTTGACCGATAAACCATGGAATGGCCATATTAATCAGTGCGACGATGAAGAGCATGAGTAACGCTAATGTGTAAGTAAACCAATAGCGGCGAAAGAACCATCCCAGGTGTTGAAATAATTGCATGTGATTTTTATCCGGATAAGCGTGTGAGCCTTCATCTTCTCTAGGCAGCTCATATTGAGTATGTTGCATTTTTGTCGGGAACATTCTTACGTAAACCAAGTCACCTTGTCTAGTCAAGTGTCCGGAACTTACCTCCACTTGGCACGGTATTGTTTATCCGATGACGATGGTTACGCGGCCTAAAATAGCGGATCCCGATATGCGTTTTCGCTGTGAAGTCAATGTTTTTGGGGCGTATCATCGATACTTTGGGTATAGTAATCTTTTCTGCCTGCCGTTAAACTTTGGCCAGTTTTTTTATCAATCAGGTTACTTTATGTTTACCCAAAGAATGTTGTTGAACCGTTTTCGTTGCGTGATTGCGTTGTTGTTCCTTGTCATGGTTACGGCCTGTAGCCGGACGCCGGAGTTAAAAAAGTTGGAAGGTTATGCTCAGGGAACAACCTATCATATTAGTTGGTGGTCTGAATCGGGTGTTTCGACCGATGAAATTCGTCCGCTGTTTGATCAGCGTCTGGCACAGATTGATAAAGAGTTATCGACTTATCGTGATGATTCTTACATTTCAAAGTTTAACCAGAGTCACTCGACCGAATGGCAACCAGCCTCCGATGATTTCATCGAACTCTTGAAGATTGCACGCCGGGTGAATCAGAAAACCCAAGGATGTTATGACCCGACGGTAGGGCCATTGTTTAATCTGTGGGGATTTCGAAAAAGTGATTTCAAAGTCCCGGATAGTCAGCAAATTGCTGCTGTGAAAGCTGAGCTGGGGCTGGATAAAATTGAGGTAGATGAACAGGGCAAACGCATTCGTAAAACTTTGCCGCAGGTACAGCTCGATTTCTCTTCGATGGGTGAAGGCTATACGATTGGTAAGCTCAGTGCGATCTTGGAATCTCACGGGGTTGTCAATTATCTGGTTGAGTTTGGCGGGGACATGAAAATCAAAGGTCACAAACCCGATGGTTCGAAGTGGCGAATTGCCATTGAGCGCCCAATCCATAAAGATGATGATATTCAGCCCTATAAGATTGTGACTATTCAAGCTGAACAAGGTGTGACCTTGGATACATCAGGGACTTATCGCCGCTCTTTTGATGCTGATGGCCAATCATATTCTCACATTCTTGATCCGCGAACCGGTGCCTCTGTGACGCACGATCTGGTATCTGCCTCAGTATTCGGCCAGATTCCCGCAGAAAGTGACGCATGGGCAACTGCAATGTTATGCCTTGGCCCGCAAGCTGGTTATCAGGTCGCCCAACAGGAGAACCTAGAGGTGTTCTTTATCCGTGCAGCACAAGGAAAATTTATTGATCAGCAGAGCCCGGCCCTGGAACACTCAAAACGGGTTCTGTTCCATCAGGAATAATCCTGAGAGTGATTTTCGCAAGGAATCATCGGTTTTAGAAATTGCGGTTAGTAATCGGGTTAGTAACGGCAAATACAGGGTAACCTGAGGAAGAGGTGAAAAGTATGGCACATTTTACAGTGATTGGTTTAGGGCGGTTTGGCGTTGCAGCAAGTCTGGAGTTGATTCATCTCGGGCATACGGTGACCGGCGTGGATCGAAATCCGAAAATTGCTGAGCTGTATGTCGAAGAACTGACGCAATCTATCATTTGTGATGTGACGGATGAACATGCCCTCAGAGAACTGGATCTGGCAGCGAGTAATGCCGTACTCGTTGCGATTGGTGAAGATCTGGAGTCGAGTTTGCTCTGTATTCTGGCGTTAAAGAATCTTGGTGTAAAAGAGATCTGGGTGAAAGCCAGCTCTAAAGCCCATCATACCATTGTGTCGAAACTCGGTGTGGCGAGGATTATTCACCCGGAAGAAGAGATGGGCGTGCGCATTGCACAAGCCTTGAATTATCCGATGGTGAATAATTATCTGTCGATCGGACATGGGTTATATGTGGTGGATATTGAGGTCAAGTCAGCGCTTCATGACCAGCCCATTTCGACCTTGCTCAGTAAAACTCAAGGCGATGTGGATGCGATTCTGGTGAAACGCGGCCGGGAGACGTTTACCCGACTGCCTCAAGATTTTCTCTTACAGGAAAACGATACTTTTTTGCTGTGCGGAACGAGAGAAGCCTTAGAACAGATTGCACCAAGGTTGGTGTGACATGGCAGCATGGCATCCGTCTACATCTCCGATAGTCAGAAGATCGAAAGCGAGGCGAAAGATTGCTGCCGCGCCACCGATTATCTTATGTGCCAGTTTTCTGTTGCTGATTTTACTGGGAACATGCTTGCTGAAACTGCCTCTGGCAACCGTGACACCAATCAGTTGGGCACACAGCCTGTTTACTGCCACCTCAGCTGTGACTGTGACCGGGCTCTCTGTGGTAGATACAGGGACGGCGTTTACTGTCTTTGGTCAGGTCATCATTGCCATATTGATCCAGTTCGGCGGGTTGGGACTGATGACATTCGCGGTTGTGACGTTAATTGCATTGGGGGGGAAAATTAATTTCTTGCAGCGGACAGTGATCAGAGAAGCCTTCAATCAGACCGATGCCTCCACATTAGTTTCTACCGCAAAATCCGTTTTATATTTTTCTTTGATCGTCGAATCGATCGGCATGATTATTTTATCGCTTTACTGGTTGCCGGAATTAGGGTGGAAAACCAGTTTATTTCACGGCTTCTTTTACACCATCAGTGCGTTTAACAATGCCGGGTTTGCTCTCGATAGCCGTAGCCTGATGCCGTATGTCTCGGATCCGGTGGTGAATCTGACGATTACCGGGTTGTTTATTATCGGGGGACTGGGATTTTCTGTCTGGCAGGATTTAATTCGCAATCGCCGCTGGGTTCTGCTGACACCGTACAGCAAATTGATGATCTCCGGGACAATCATCATTAACGCGGTGGCCGTGATTCTGATTTATTGTATTGAATACGATAATCCCCATACGCTGGCACCTTTGAGCGAAGGGGGGAAGTGGCTGGCTTCATGGTTTCAAGCGGTGACACCGAGAACCGCCGGATTCAATACGCTGGCGATCGATCAGCTTAAAGATGCAACCACATCTGTAATGCTGGTGCTGATGTTTATCGGTGGCGGATCGATGAGTACCGCCAGCGGCATTAAAGTGGTGACATTCATTGTTCTGATTCTGGCAACATATGGTTATCTGCGGCGAGATGCCGCAATTCAGGTGTTTAAACGAGAAATTCCCAAAGAGACGATTAATAAAGCATTGGCGCTGACCGTTATTTCTATCGGTGTCACTTGGATGGCTATTTTCGGTTTACTGCTGAGCGAACATGCGCCGATGATCGATATTATTTTTGAAGCCATTTCGGCATTGGGAACCGTCGGGCTTTCCCGGGGTTTGACTGCGTCGCTGTCTGAAACCGGTGAGGTGATTATTATGCTGATGATGTTTATCGGCCGGTTAGGGCCACTCACCATCGCTTATTTTCTTGCCAGCCCCAGAACGCACCGTTTGCGTTATCCTGAGACCAAACTCGTCATTGGTTAACCGTTATATTTGTGAGGCGGGGGTAAATCTGCGTATTTGCGCCGGTATCGGGCCTGCATACTGACATTGCCCAGTAAACCGCCTTGATGGATATAGATCAGCGGTGTATCAGCATGTTCAGTTAACCAGTTTTGCAGACAGCGCCACATCAGCGGGTCATAAAGTAAATCAAATTCGACTTGGGTTTCGCGACAGAGATTCAGCCAGAGCGTGTAGTCTTCGCGATACAATTTGCCAAAATGATGTTTCTGCGACACAGACAAAATGGTCGGATAGCTGGTGGCTGCCAGCATATCCCACTGTTTCTTCAGGTAAGATTCACCACCGACACAGGCACAGGTCAGCACTTGAATCTGATGAGAAGCAAGGTGTTGATGTAAATAGAGGGCTGTGGTGCCGGTGCCAGAGGGAAGCGCGACGACAGGGCGCTCAATCTGGTGTTTATTGCACCAGTCGATGATTTCATCCCCGAGTGCTGTAATGCCCGGCTGAGCAATATCACTCCGTCCGCCTTCGGGCAAGACCAGGCAAGTCTCATCAGGACAACGAACCTGTTGAATATAATCACAAGGGTGCATCGCTGCGGTTGGATGTTGTCCTGTGGGATAGATTGTTGCACCGAGTGCCAGTGCTGCTTTGTAGTTACCCTGCGGATGTCCGGTCAACCACTGAGGAATATGATCAACGTAATATTCAAACTGCCAGCCTCTGAGTTGTGCCAGTGCGGCAAATGAGTAAAGAGAATTGGCTTGCGGAGAACCATAGCTGATCAACGTCTTGATTTGAGGCAGCGGCGCATCAAGCAATGTCATCAGTTTGCGGGCTTTGTTGCCTGAAAACTGAGGATGAAGCAAATCATCTCGTTTGAGATAGAAATGCTTGCCGTCAAAGGTGTGCTCGGTCGTCGGGCTATGGGTCAATATATTCATGCAGGCAAGCATAGCTTGAGTTGATCGCTATCACAAGGCGTACTCAAGGCAAAAAAAGCAAGACAAAAAAAAGCCAGTACAACCTGTACTGGCCACTATAAATAGGAGTTAACAAGAAAAAGCAGTATTGACAAAAAAGTTATCCAACATTTCTGTCAATCTTGTTAAATCAGACTGGTGATATCCCGGATAGTTCCTCATGTTTTCATTTTTTTCGTTTGAATCAGTGGCACTAGTGAAGCCGGATGAATAGAATTTATATATTTTTCAATGGAATAACTCCATTTTTAGCGTTGGAAATAGTGAAAAGAGATCCAACCACTCGCTTTTTGAGGGGAAATCTTAAGAAATAGGGTGAGATTTCGAAGCGAAACTTTTATTCTTACGGGGTTTTTTAAAGGAAGTTGAATATGATCATCAAACCTAAAATTCGTGGATTTATTTGTACGACAACACATCCAGTCGGGTGTGAAGCGAATGTCAGAGAGCAGATCGCTTATACTCAATCACAAGGAAGCATCGACAATGCGCCTAAGCGCGTACTGGTTGTCGGTTCTTCCAGTGGCTATGGACTTTCATCACGTATTGCTGCGGCATTTGGTGGTGGTGCGGCAACGATCGGTGTTTTCTTCGAAAAACCGGGAACTGAGAAGAAACCCGGTACCGCAGGATTTTATAATGCTGCTGCGTTTGATAAATGTGCACATGAAGCTGGCCTCTATGCGAAAAGTATTAATGGCGATGCTTTTTCCCATGAAGCAAAACAGAAAGCAATTGAGCTGATTCGGCAAGATTTGGGTCAGATTGATCTGGTTGTCTATTCTTTGGCATCCCCTGTCAGAAAAATGCCCGATAGTGGCGAATTGGTTCGTTCAGCGCTGAAACCAATTGGTGAAACTTACACTTCAACTGCTGTTGATACCAATCGGGATGTCATTATTGAAGCCAGCATTGAACCGGCAACTGAGCAGGAAATTGAAGACACTGTGACAGTCATGGGCGGCCAGGACTGGGAACTGTGGATCAACGCATTGAACGACGCGGGTGTACTGGCAGACGGCTGTAAAACAGTCGCGTATAGCTATATCGGTACTGAGCTGACTTGGCCAATCTATTGGGACGGTGCACTGGGTCGTGCGAAGATGGACTTAGACCGTGCTGCAACAGCGCTGAACCAGCAACTAAGCGCAAAACAGGGCTCTGCAAATGTGACTGTATTGAAATCGGTTGTAACGCAAGCCAGTTCTGCAATTCCTGTCATGCCGCTTTACATCTCTATGGTGTTTAAAAAGATGCGTGAAGAAGGGGTTCATGAAGGATGTATGGAGCAGATCTATCGTCTGTTTAGTGAGCGACTGTATCGTGCTGATGGTCAGGTACCGGCCGTGGATGACAACAATCGTCTGCGTCTTGATGACTGGGAACTGAGAGACGATATTCAGCAGCATTGCCGTGAGTTGTGGCCACAGATCACCACGGAAAACCTCAAACAGCTGACAGATTATGAAGCATATAAAGAAGAATTTCTGAAACTGTTTGGTTTTGGTATTGATGGCGTCGATTATGATGCGGATGTGAATCCGGCCGTTGAGTTTGACGTGATTGATATCTGATTTGTTTTCGATTGATTCGATTGAGAAGTGAAAAAGCGCCGTAATGGCGCTTTTTTTGATCCGAAATGATGCACTTATGATAGATGCTGTGTTGAGCAGCATCGGCACAGGAATAAACCCTGATTCACTAACTCAGTAAAATGATGACGGTTCCTGTCAGGGTCATCAAAATGTTGGCAATGGTATACGTCCCTGCATATCCGAGCGCAGGGATGGTTGATTTCGCATAGTCATTGACGATATCCATTGCCGGTGCGCAGGTTCTTGCTCCGATAATGGCACCAAACAGTAACGCCCGGTTCATTTTCAGAACATAAGCGCCAATGAGGTAAGCAAAAAATACCGGGACGACACTGACCAGAAAAGCCAGACCAATCACTTTGATACCGATTTCTGACAGGTGTTGAAACATACTACCACCGGCACTCAGGCCGATACCAACCATGAAAATCATTAACCCGAGATCTTTGGTCATATTCAGTGCACCTTGCGGGACATAACCAAAGGTTGGGTGATTGGCCCGTAAAAAGCCGAGAGTAATTCCAGAAAGCAATAACCCGACAGCATTACCTAAACCAAAAGAGACTTGACCGAAGGTCATGGTAATCAGACCGAGCGTAATCCCAAAGATGAAAAAGGCGCAAAAAGCCAACAAATCTGCCATTTGACTGTGGATCGAGATGAAACCGATTTTATCTGCGAGCCCTTGTACCCGGCTTTTTTCACCACTGACCTGAAGGAGGTCACCTTTGGTGAGCACAATATCTGAGTCCATTGGCATTTCAATCTGTGCCCGGACCACGCGGTTGAGAAAACAGCCATACTCGGAAAGATTCAGGTCAGACAGCCGTTTGCCGACCATGCTGTCGCTTTTAACCACGATTTCTTCTTCTGAAATGCGTAGGTCAAGCAAGTTGCGGTCAAAGACTTCTTTACCGTTTCTGAAACTGGGATCCAGCCTCGCGTGGCTGTCAGGAAAACCGACTAGCGCGATTTCATCGCCTTCTTGCAAAATCGCGTCACCATCCGGATGAGCTAAAATGCCATTACGTCGGATGCGCTCAATGTAACAGCCCGTTTGACGGTAGATCCCCAATTCACGAAGATTACGGCCGTCAATCCAGTCTGTCAGCTCTTTTCCTACCCGATAAGCACGAATAATGGGTAAGTAAACTTTCCGCTGTCCGTTATGGCCTAAGCCGCGCTCCCGGGCAATTTGCTGAGCTGAATCTGAGAGGTTCTGTTTTTGCAGTCTCGGCAGCAGCTTTGCAAACATAATCATACTGATAAGGCCGATAAGATAAGCAATCGCATAGCCGACGGAGACGTTCTCCAGTACGCGGGACATCTCCATATTACGGGGAATTTCCGCCAGTCCGGAACCTAAGGCATCTTGGGCTCCGACGAGGATCGGTGTTGAGGTCAGTGCGCCAGCCATCATCCCCGCAGACAAGCCGTAATCCAGATGAAGGGCTTTGCCCCCGAAATAAGTGATTAGATTGGCAATGATGAGAACCGTCAGGCTTAAGATCAGGTAGTGCTTTCCATCTCGGAAAAAGATACCGAAAAAGTTTGGTCCCGCTTCGATACCGACGCAATAAATAAACAGCATGAAACCGATGGTGAGCGCTTCTGAATTCAGAGAAAATCCGAGGTGGCCCATGAAGAGTGAGGTGACGAGAACTCCGATGGAGTTGCCGACCTGCAGGCTACCGAAACGAATTTTCCCCAGCGCCAGACCACTCGCCAGAACAACAAAAATAAGCAGAATAGGGTTTTCTTTTAACAGCAAAACAACGTTTATATTCACAACTCGACTCAGGGATGTGGAAAAAGATGGCTGGTAAATTGTATCTGAAATATAAGAAAAAATAAGGGTATTTTTCAGGCTTTTTGGCACAAAGAAGAATTTTAATCTTAACGAGGGGAAGAGGGGGAAGAATTAGTGCGCCAGAGCGTCAGAAAAGCAAAACCTGCCAGGATAATTGGCAGGTTAGTCAGGTCGGTATTATTCGTCAAAAAGACCCAGATTTTCTTTAGCATAAGCCTCGAATTCAGTACAGCCACCAATATGAGTCTGGTCGATGAAGATTTGCGGTACGGTTTCAACGGGCTTGCCTACGGTTTTTTCCAAATCAGCTTTGCTGATGCCTTCTGCCTGGATATCCACGTAGCGGAAATTAAAATCGTCACGTTTTGCTTTCAACGTTTCTGCATGTTCTTTTGCCCGAACACAGAATGGGCAGCCGGGACGACCAAAGATCACTACAAACATAACTTTCTCCTTCATGTGTTGTTGGCGTAACTATGCCTGAAGTCACTTCGGAAATAAAGTTACATCTGCCTCTTGTTTTAATAGGTTAAAACGATGTAATCGATGACCTGTCACGGAAAGAAATGTGGGCCGCGATGGCCCACATGAGATCAAAATCTTAAGGATATGCTGTTCGTGTCAGAACTGAGGCAACTTATCGTAGCGAGAATCTTTCAATACATCTTTGACGCGTTTGAGGTTTTCCCGGAATCCTGAGCCGCGACGTAACGTAAAGCCGGTTGCGAGCACGTCAATCACCGTCATCTGAACCACTCTACTTGCCATTGGCATATAGACATCGGTATCTTCCGGGACGTCCAGACAGATGGAGAGTGAACTAACCTGATCGAGCGGCGAATCTTTGGCGGTGATGGCAATGACGGTGGCACCATTCTGTTTTGCAAGATGCGCGATCTCAACCTGACTTTTGGTTCGGCCAGTATGAGAGATCAAGACAACCACATCATTATCGGTGCAATTGATACAGCTCATACGCTGCATGACAATATCTTCAAAACAGGAGATCGGAATATTAAAGCGAATAAACTTATTCTGTGCATCACGCGCGACTGCGGAAGAAGCCCCCAAGCCAAAAAATGAAATTCTCTTGGCTTGAGTCAATAAATCAACGGCACGGTTAATTTGTGCAGTGTCGATGCTGTTTTTAGCAACATCAAGGCAAGCCATGGTTGATTCAAAAATCTTATGCGTGTATGCATCCGGGCCATCATCTTCTTCGACATTACGGTTCACATAGGGTGTCCCATTTGCCAGACTTTGGGCGAGATGAAGTTTAAAGTCCGGAAAACCTTTGGTATCCAAACGACGACAGAAGCGGTTTACCGTGGGCTCACTCACGTCAGCCATTTTGGCAAGGGTTGCAATACTGGAATGAATTGCAGTTTGTGGTGACGCCATAATGACTTCTGCAACTTTGCGTTCAGACTTGCTAAAATTTTCCAGATTTTTTTGAATTTTTTCTAATGTATTCATAGTGTTCACACGGGAAAAGAACATTTCAGGAATTCGACCTGATCACTGGTGATATCGAATCATGATACCCAAAGCATTCAATATTCATCACGAAGCGGGCATGGGAAATGAGTATAAACGTATGCACCGGTAATTCTGTAACATTTCAGGTTATCAAATGATAAGAATATGACAGGCCTCAAACTAAATTTCATATGATCCCTCAATTTTACCGCTAAATCTGAAAAAACAGTATTTCTCCGAGACAAAATGATTCATTTCTTACATCAGTCAGAAATAAAATTTCATCAGATGTGATCGAGTGACCGAAAACAGGAAATGCATATTATATGTTGCCTGACAGAATGCGTTCTGCTGAGCGTTGGATTTGGCGCAGTAATGTGGGTGCTAACGCGGCAATATGTCGCTGTTCTTCCAAAACTGCATGTAAGATATCTTTGGTGGTCAACGGATTGGCAAGTACGACACGGAACACGATGGTATTGAGATACTGCCAACGTTTCGGTGTCAGCTGCGTCCGGGAAACGAATGATTTGCCGGATTCTCTTTGTTTTTTCTGAATAAATTTTGTCAGTTCGTTCAGTTGTTGATTGAGTTGAGCAAGGGCATCACCAGTACTGTGTTGCAAGGCGAGACGTGCTTGTTCGGGGACATAACGATAAGTCAGTAAACACAATTCAGGTTCTGAAACGAGTTCGAAGTCATCCTGTTGACGGATAAGGTCGGCAAAATAAGCTGCTTTTTGAATGCTTTCATTGATCAGCAATTCGTAACCCGCCCGACTGATGATATGCATACATGCATAGACCAACATTGCCATACCGGACCGAGAGCCTTCCAGCGTCCGGCTGCCTAAATCTTTCGACCCTTCACGGAGAATATACTGAGCATGATGCTCAATCGCATGACTTGATGTGGGGGACTTAAACAGCACCATCCCGGCGCCCATCGGCAGGTAAAGTTGTTTATGGGCATCAATTGTTACCGAATCGGCTAGTTCTATACCGCTTAGCAGATGGCGGTATTGATGTGACATCAATGTTGCACCACCCCAAGCCGCATCGACATGAAAATGACACTGTTCCTGCTGACAGATTGCTGCTATTTCAGCGAGTGGGTCGATATTGCCAGTTTCAGTTGTCCCGGCAACGCCCACCACTGCAAATGGTAAAATCTGCTGCTGCTTCAGTTGTCGTATCGTGGTTTGGAGTGCATCGGGTTTGATTTTATTATGTTCATCAGTCGGAATGACCACTAACCCTTGTTGGCCGATTCCCAGTAAATCCGCTGCTTTTTTTAACGAATAATGGCCACGTTCTGAGACCAGAATCGCTAACCCTTCATAGCCATAATGTTTCATCGCCCGGAACAGACCTTCTTTCTCAACCCCCTGAAATGCGCCCTGAGCTTTGAGAGCATTATTGCGGGCGACCCATAAGGCTGTGATGTTGGCGATGGTGCCACCAGAGCTAAATGCCCCCAGAGAATGGTTGGCACTATGCATCCACTGAGTGTAAAAGTCTTCGCTACCCGCATAGATAAGTCGGTGTAACATGCCGATGACCTGACGTTCGAGTGGGGTAAAGGCTTTCGACGTTTCAATTTTGACTAGGTTTTGGTTCAGAGCGATCATGATTTTTGACAGCGGCATCAGAAAATAGGGCAGTGCAGATGTCATATGACCGATAAAACTGGGAGCCGAAGTATGGACCGATTGAGCAACAACCTTATCCAGCAAATGCTGGGTATGCTCAGAGACAAACACCGGTTGTTCCGGAATCTGTGAGGATAGAAAATCTTGCTCAATTGCTTTCAGCGGCTTTTCTTCGGAAACGATATGTTCTCGTAAGAACTGATTGAGGTTCTGAGAAATCTCTTCTTCGATTTGGGTCAGCGTGGACCCCGGACCTTCCGGTATGGTAAAAATTCGAAGCAGGCTATCAAAATTGGCTTCCGCTGTTTTGCTTTTTAAAACCATAAAGCTATTAAATCGTGTCGTGGCCTATTCTGGCGGGACAATCTAAACGAAAATGTCATGAATGTCCCGTATTAATTGATGGGCTTGCCAAACAGCCATTGTCTCAATGATGGCTATATTGGGTGACTCAATAATCAGAGGGTCAAAATCCAGATGAATGAATGATCGAACGAATCTGAGATTTAAAGTCGTTATCTGATAAGTTACTTAATTCGTACAAGACTTCAGCCCCGGTTGCGTTGATTTCTACCTCATGGTCGTCAATGCTTTCATCTTGTTCACGGAACAGCAGTAAGTGGTAAGCAATTTTGGCGACATCAAGATAAGAGACTTCTCTTGGTTTATGCAGTCTCTCTTTGTTTGATGCCACAGAAAGAAAATCCTGATCAAATCCCCATGTTTTGAGGACATGATAGCTGGTCCTGTTACAGCGAGATTCAAAAATACGCATTGCCAAGTCATGATCAAGGTAGTTGCCTTGTTCAAGATAGAGGTGGTATTCGTTGAGTAAGCAGAATAACCCGATATCCGCTAATAGACCGACGAGCAATGCTTTATCTGATTCCAGATAAGCATATTCCTGTGGATCCAGATGCTTAAATGCGTTGGTAACCAGAACCATCGTTGCACATAACTTTCTTGAGTTGGTCGCACTTTGGCGCAGGATTTGATTACAGTCATCCCGAAGATTCACCGAGTATTTCAGTTGCTTCACTGCCTGTGCCGTGACAATGTCTCTGACTCGAAAAATACCAAGTCTGGATACGGCCGTGTTGATATCGCTATAGGCAATACTTCTGGAATTAAAAATGACGGAATTCGCAATACGCAGGACAACAGCTGTCAAGCCCGGATCATCGATTAAACACTCCGCGACATCAGTGACCGTCGTCGTTTCATCCAAACAAAGCTTCTGGATCTCCAGCACGACCTGAGGGATCGGGGGGAGTTCTATCTTTCCGCTTCGTATAGACAATTCAACCATTTGAGCAAATTCGGTTTCAATTGCCTGAAATAAGGCTTGTTGATCACTCGGAAGCCAAAAAAAAGAGACGTGATTCATATTCATCAGATTCGTTGCTATTTACGTTATTTTAGCGTTGCACTGACAGCACCGCAATGAATTATCGGTGAGTTATAAAAAATATCGGTCTTACGTTCAAATTGAGAATACACACGCATATTTATTATCTCTGTGTAATTGCTCTGGTTTTGATGGGACTCATTTCACACCCCGTGCCGAGATTTTAGAAATCAATTCGTTATATCTTTTAAACCGACAACAAGGCGATAGCTCGGATGTTCCCGCTATGAATCTCCGAGTTATCGCCTATGAAGTCAGCCTGAAATATACGTATAACGACTACTGAGGCTAGGGTAAATGATAGCAACAAAATTTTTTGATTACTTAATGGAAAGAGAAAACTTTGACACGAAGTCAATATTTGGGGATATCGGGCTATTTTGGCAAGATGCAATGTTTGCTTTAATCAGCACAAATCATATTTATATTCGAGGTGGAGGTATTCTGGATGAAAAATTAAATGCTTTAAACTGTGCAAAATATGTCTTTGTTAAAAAACAAAGTATTTCTAAAGTGAATTATTATGATATTACTGAATTATTTCAATCCGGTTATCCCTATCTGGGAGATCTCATCAGCCGTTCAAAGACATTGGCTATTTTTCAGAAAAAGCAAAAATATGCATTGTCGAACCGACGCTTGAGAGATTTACCCAATTTACACTTGACCATCGAGCGGATGATGAAGAAATCAGGGATTCCGGATGTTGCCACATTCTTTAAGCTGGGTGCTTTGAAAGCCTTTATCAAAGTCAGGCAACTGTATGGCACCACGACAGACATCAAACTGTTGTGGAAATTTGTGGGAGCCATTGAAGAAGTACACTGGAAACTGATTCCGGAAAGGCGTAAACAACAGTTGTTGAATGAATGCTGCATCCTGATAGAAATAGAGGAGGGATAATATTGAACAGCCAAGTCGCTTAACTTGGCTGTATTAGTCATGAGTAATCAGGTCAATCGTTCAAATCAGTATTTGAAGCGGGCACTTAAGATGATTTGATCATCATATGTGTCATTAAAGCGAGCTTCAGCAGCAACCGAGAACAATTCTGTAGAGTGGAAGCGAGCGTAGGCAGCACCCAACCAATCATCATTACTATCAATGCTCAGATAACCCACTTTGCCACCGACTTCAAGTTGTGGCCCCAACCACTGGCGAACACCCAGATTCAATTCCATACCGGTATCACTGCCTCGGGAGTCATCGTAATCAACCATGCGGACTAACATTTCACCTGTGAAATCAGCCCAGTTGTTAATTGGCGCGTGGAAGCCTAAACCGCCTGTTAGATCGTAATCGCCTTCAAGTTTTGAATCGACTCGTCCTATCACATGCGCATTGGGATGAACTGACATACTCAAACCAGCACCATAAGTATTGGGACTAATACCTATCCGAGCTTCATAGTAGTCATAACTGAAATTGCTCATCACCGATGGACTGTTTGGATCTACCGCTGCAAATGTATAACCAGAGGCTAGTAACAACACTGTTGCACTAATAATTTTACGCATAACCGAACCTATCTTATTTAGAATCCCTGTAAAATGGCAGTAATTCTGCCTTCAATCAACCCTTTAACACATCATAAACCGGATGGGAGGTATAATGCTACCTTAAGAGTGTCATGCTTTTGTCGTGTGAGTGAATCATTTGCAAATACAATGCCATAAATGAGAGTCAAAACACACCTCTATTATTGGTGAGGGAAATGATAGCCATTGCAAGCGAATGACTATCGAAGACCGCTTAACCATTCTTCAACAGTACTCTGGCTTCATCAGCGCTTCGAATTACTCGCCAAATTCACGACGTCGCTGCGACAGGGCAGCGAGTATTTCCGCTGTATCCAGTATCTTCATCCAAGGTGACAGGTCGGTTTCGTTCTGAATCATATACTGAGTGAGTTGGTGTTTAATGGCTTGGCGAAGTGCATCTCCTTGCCAGGGTTTACTGATATAAAAATCCAAACCGGCATGATTGATTGCTGTGACGGTATCATCGAGTCCAGCCTGTCCGGTCAGGAGAACTTTGCGTGCCGTTGCCGTTTGCGGATCGGCATTGAGCTCTATCAGGAATTGAATACCGGTCTGTTCCGGCATGATGTGATCACATAGAATCAGTGCCAGAGGAATGTCTTGTTGTTGACAGTCAGACAGGACTTCTTTTGCCTCCGATACCGACTGGGCTGCCTCAACGACGAAATCATCTTCAAAGCAGTCCAAGTCTTGGACCACACTGTCCAAAATTTCCCGTTCGTCATCAACACAGAGGATCAAATAACGTCGATTCATAGTGTGCTCCTTGATCATCACTATTCATGATTGCATGTGTTTATCAATGTCCGGCTGGACGAGGGGCAGATAAACATCAATCGTTGTGCCTTCGCCCACCTGTGAATTGAGCTGAATCCAGCCTTGATGTTGTTGAATAATTTGCTGACAGACTGAAAGACCGATCCCGAGACCGAAATTTCCCTCTTTTTTGGTGGTAAAGTTTAGTTCAAAAATCCTCTCCTGGAGTTCAGCCGGAATACCTGTTCCATTATCGCTTACAGTGACACACAGGTAAGCGCGATTTTGATATTCGACCTGACGAGTATGTATTTCGATCTTGCCATTGTGTTCAGGAAGGGCATCGAGTGCATTCGACAGTAGGTTGACCCAGACTTGCTGTAACGCCGTGGGTTGGCCGTAAACCAGTGAGGTTGTGGCATATTCTTTGATCAGTTGATATCGTTTAAGTCGGTTTTCAAAAATGACCAGAGTATCTTCAAGTCCCTCATGAATATTGACGGGCAGATAGCCTTCGTCGTCTGCTCGCGCATAACTTTTCAGGCCTTTGACCATATCTGTGATCCGTTGAGCGCAGATGCGTACTGACCGCAGCGCATTCCCGGTTTTCATATAATGTTCGAGTTGATAAACGTACGCTCTGGCCTCGGTCTTTTCCATTCTGAGTTGTTCGATGAGATCACGATCATGATCCAGTTGTAATTTGACCAATTTCTTGGCGAGACTGTGATCCGGTAGTTGATTTTGCAGCGCTTTCACCCGTTGTCTCTCTTCTGATGTTGAAAGCGGGGTGACGGTCATGGCACGGTGCAGTAATGCCGTTGCTTGCTCAGTCAATGCCGGTGTATGTGTATTGAACACCCATTCAATTTGTTCCGCCAGTGTTTCAGCACCGCGTAGAATCGCTGCAACAGGGTTATTCAGTTCATGAGCGACCCCGGCCACAAGCTGACCGAGGACGGCAAGCTTTTCCCGCTCGACTAACTGTTGCTGGGTTGCCTCCAGTGATTCGAGCGTTTTCTGTAATTCAAGTTTTGTGGTAATGCTGCGTTGTAAGCGTCGGTTAAAATGACGTAAAAGTAGATTGGTGAACAGCGGTAATAGTTGACTGTCGGAATGCATCACCTTGGCAAAAACCTCTCGATCAAGCTTGATAACATGAGTTTTGGTGAGTGTGACAGCTGTTGAGAATGAAGGTTCGCCGGTTACAAATGACATCCCACCGACCAGATTTCCTTTTGGATGCCGGACGACTTCGCGTTCATGGCCGAGTTCATCTTGCTTAAATAGTGCCACTTCTCCTTGAGTGATAAACCAGAGAAACTGATTTTCTTCTCCTTCCCGGGTGAGCAGGTGATTGGGGGAGTATGTCCGGCACGCGTGGGTTTCATCTTTTTGCTCAAAGAAGGCATACAGGAGAACGATCACCTTTTCTGCCAGTTCAGTATCACTCATCTGATGATAATCATGAATAAATCCCTGCCGGAAATGTCGCATGGAATTATCGACATGGGCGCGCAAGAGTTGTTTCTGGTCGAGCACTTGACTGTAGTCTAATAAGTTGTCAGATTCGGCATCGAGAATAAACCGGGTCAGCTCTTTGTTGGCGGTTTGGTACAATATTTGGTTGGGTAGTGGCTTGGTGAGCGCGTGGTCCAATCTTCCTTCATTGACCGCCGATAGAATGACCTGAATATCTTTTCCCGCGCTAATGAGCACTTTTCTGGCATCCTTGGTGTGGGGCTGCTTGTCAAGCTGAATCAAGAAATCTGCGCCATTGAGCGCATCATGGTGGCAGGCGATCACTAAAGCGACAATTTGTGAACGTTCATGAATAAAATCCAGTGTATACTGCGCGTCGCTGATCGAATCGACACAATATAGATCGAACAGGCCAGTAAAAGGGGTCAGTTCATGCTGATACTGTTCCACACTGATCGGGTTGTTATCTAAGCAGATAATCGCGTAGTGGTTCACAAAGCTCTCACAGATAAGAATATCCTTTCTGAAACTTTACCAAGGTTTTACGGATGGGGATGAGAGCTAAGTTCTATAATGAGCGGTTTGTCGGTGAAAAGAAATGAAACAGTCTGGATTGCATGATTGATGTGAATCTCATCGATGGATACCATTGAAAGTGTAACAATAAATATTCAAATAACTTTTCTGCTTAAACGGATGTGTATCAGTTGCAAGGTGATTTGAGTATGTATGATAGACAATAAACTAAAGAGATCCTGTGTTATGAATCAACTTAAAAAAATCGCAGCAGTTGGCGGTGCGGTCTGCTTGGTGGCTTCCTGGCCATTAGTCGTCGGACAGATAGCCGAAAGAGTGTTTAAAGACAATATTGGCAATATTGATAATCAGTTGGTAACGGCAAAAGTGCTGAGTTATGACCGTGGATATCTTTCGTCACAGGTTAAAACTGAGATTCAGGTGACTGACCCGGGCTTAAAAGCACAGATGCAGGATGATGATTTACCTACGTCATGGATTTTGAACAGTGATATGCAACATGGCCTTCTTTCTATTCATGCCGTCACTCAGTTAGACAATCAGCCGGATCAGCCGATAAAAATCGTGACCCGGACACAGCTCAACGGCAATACCCATTTTGAAGTGGATAGCCAAGTGACGCATTATCAGGGCAATACATGGTCGATGACATTCACGCCAATGTCATTGTCTGGAGATGTTACAACGTTAGGTGAAATTGATTATCAGCTGGATATCCCATCTGTGCAGTTTAGTAATGCTGATCTTCAGATTCAGGTGAATAATCTTTATGGCAATGGTCAGGGTAAAAAAGAGAAAGGATTCTGGATTGGTTCTCAAACGCTCCAGGTCGATAAGACCGTGATGTCTGATGACTCTGGTCTGGGAGATTTTACTTTAGAGAATGTTGGGTATCAGAACACCTCATCTATGGATGCCGATCGGACCCGATACGATACTCGTCAACAATTTAACATTGCCAAAATTTCGGCTCAGGATGGTGTAGTTGAACATCTGAATGTGATTTTCTCGATGGGACAGCTTGATGTCGCTAGTTTGGCGAAGATTGCTGAAATATTGGAGCATTATGCCGATATCACGCCGACTGATGCGCAAAATTTACAGCAAGCGCTTGATCAACTGGTTTCTAAAGGGTTTTCAATTGCGTTAGAACAGTTGGATATCGGTTTAGCACAAGGACAAATAGAGTCCAAAGTTGATCTGCAATTGCCAGAAGATATGCAACAAACTATGCAAGATCCGCTGGCCGTCGTCAAAAAACTGACAGGGCATGTAGAAAGTCAAGTGCCGAAAGCCGTTACCGATGCTTTCCCAGTATTGCGGCAAGGTGTCGATGAGCTAGTGACCATGCAAATGATGCAGGAAAATGGTGATGCCTATCAGATGAACGCAACCGTACAAGATGGTGACCTTGTTTTTGACAGTGGGAAGAAAGTGCCGCTGATGGCAATATTGATGTCAGCGATGATGCAAATGTAACCATTTTTTATCGTTCAATCGATTTATTCTGGGTTATTTCAGCACCAGCATTCGAAAAGAGGCAATTCGCCTCTTTTCTGCTTTTTTTGTCACCGGAAAAGTGATATTAATCAAGGCTTCTATTATAAATGCATGATTGACCGTAGGAGCAACGAACCCATGAAGTTAAAGTCTGACACCGTGTATAACTTCAGTGCAGGCCCTGCAGCTTTACCAAAAGCCGTGATGGAACAGGCGCAAGCCGAATTTATCAACTGGAATCAACTGGGCACATCCGTGATGGAAATCAGCCATCGCAGTAAAGAGTTTATTCAAGTCGCCCAAGAGGCGGAGCAGGATCTTCGGGAGCTGTTGAATATTCCTGATAATTATAAAGTCCTGTTTTGTCAGGGGGGGGCCAGAGCACAATTTGCGGCGGTGCCATTGAACTTATTGGGTCAGTCAACCAAGGCGACTTATATTGATGCCGGATACTGGGCAGAGAGTGCGATTGATGAAGCGAATAAATACTGCGACATCGATTTATTTGATGCCAAAACTGAAATTGACGGACAAATGGCCGTGAAACCAGCCAGTGAATGGCAGGTTGCTCCAGACTCAGCGTATGTTCACTTCTGTCCGAATGAAACCATTGATGGCATTGAGATTAATGATCTGCCGGTTACGGATAAACCGATTGTGGCAGACATGTCTTCCAATATTCTGTCGCGGGAGATTGATGTCAGTCAGTACGGGGTGATTTATGCCGGTGCCCAGAAAAATATCGGACCGGCGGGGATTACGATCGTTATCGTTCGGGATGATTTACTTGAACTGGCTCATAAGATGTTACCGAGTGTTCTGAACTATAAAGAACTGGCGGAAAAAGACTCCATGTTTAATACCCCGCCAACCTATGCTTGGTATCTTTCTGGTTTGGTCTTTAAATGGCTGAAAAATCAGGGTGGGGTTAAAGCGATTGAGCAGGTCAACCGTGAAAAAGCCGAGGTACTTTATGGTTACATTGATCAGTCGCCATTCTACCGTAACACGATTCATCCGAATAACCGTTCTCGAATGAATGTTCCGTTCCAGTTGGCAAACCCTGAACTGGATGGCAAATTCCTTGAACTGGCCAAAGAAAGAGGTTTGGTGGCATTGAAAGGTCACCGTGTCGTGGGTGGTATGCGGGCGTCACTTTATAATGCAATGACACTAGAAGGTGTTCAGGCATTGGTTGCATTTATGCAAGAATTCGAGGCGGAATACGCATAATACTGAATTCACAGCCGATTGATTGAAAAAACGCAGCAAAATTGCTGCGTTTTTTTATGGCTTATGATGATCGGACCCGTTTTGATTTCGCTGGATTTTTGTCCCGTTGCTGTTGCGACTTGGCTGGCTGAGATGGCGTTTTCTGAGACTGATTGCGGCCCTCGCGCAATGGCGCAAATCCAGGTTGAGATTTGGTATGTTTGGTCGCAAAACGATTCGCCCCATGTCTGCCGGATTTTCGACGTTGTGCCGGTGTTTGTTTCTGTTGGTCTTCTGCCGGAATCAGGCAGTGAGGGGCGTCACCAATCAGATGCTTTTTGCCCATATCAACCAATGCTTGTCGTATTAACGGCCAGTTATTCGGATCATGATAGCGAAGTAATGCTTTATGCAAACGGCGCTGGCGCTCTCCTTTGGCGACCGGTACAACATCGCGCTTTTTATACTTGACGCGTTTGAGCGGATTCGTCTCTGCATGGTACATCGCTGTGGCGTTACACATCGGGGATGGGTAAAAATTTTGAACCTGATCGCATTCAAAATTATTTTTCTTCAGCCACAGCGCCAGATTCAACATATCCTCATCTTCGGTGCCGGGGTGAGCGGAGATGAAGTAGGGGATCAAATACTGTTTTTTCCCGGCCTCTGCGCTGTATTGTTCGAACATCGCTTTGAACTGCTCGTAAGCGCCCATACCGGGTTTCATCATCAGATCTAATGGCCCTTTTTCGGTATGTTCCGGGGCAATTTTCAGGTAGCCGCCGACGTGGTGTGTCACCAGCTCTTTGACATACTCCGGGGACTCAATGGCTAAATCGTAGCGCACACCAGAAGCAATCAAGACTTTCTTAATCCCTTCGACCTCCCGGGCTGAACGGTAGAGATCGATGGTATGTTTATGATCAGTATTGAGTTTGTGACAGATCCCCGGGAACACACAGGAAGGACGCCGACAATTGGCTTCCGCTTTCGGATCTGAGCAGCCTAAACGATACATGTTGGCCGTCGGCCCGCCGAGGTCAGAAATTGTTCCGGTAAAACCGGGAACTTTGTCGCGAATCTCTTGCAACTCTTCCAGAATCGACTCTTTTGAACGATTCTGAATAATCCGCCCTTCATGTTCAGTGATGGAACAGAAAGAGCAGCCGCCAAAGCATCCGCGCATAATATTGACTGACGTTTTGATCATATCGTAGGCCGGAATCTTCGCTTTTCCGTAACGAGGATGGGGAACGCGGGCATAAGGCAGACCAAAGACAAAATCCATCTCTTCGGTAGAAAGCGGAATCGGTGCCTGATTGACCCATAATTCCCGATCACCATGCTTCTGGATTAAAGCACGGCCTGAGTAAGGGTTGGTTTCCAGATGGAGCACCCGGCTCGCATGAGCATAAAGAATCCGGTCATTGACCAGTTTTTCATACGACGGCAGACGTACCGCCGTGGTTTCAGCATCGTGGCGGGAGGGACGTACCGTAATTGGCTGGGCTTGCGCCTCACTGGTGTTGGTTTCACAGGCGGGTTCGGCCTGATAAGGATTGGTCGGCACAAACGGTTTACCCGGCTTTTCTATCCGCGAAGAGTCGATGACTCGATAGGTGTCCGGCGCTTGAGAGCAGATCACTGCTGTGCCGCGAATACGCGTCATCGACTGAATTGATTCTCCCTGTGCCAGCCGGTGAGCGACTTCGACCAGTGCCCGCTCGGCATTACCAAATAGCAGAATATCAGCCTTGGCATCAAATAAGATCGAACGACGGATTTTGTCTGACCAATAGTCATAGTGGGCGACGCGGCGCAGGCTCGCTTCAATGCCCCCTAAAACAATTGGTGTCTCTTTATAAGCTTCGCGGCAGCGTTGGGAATAGACCAGCGTGGCGCGATCCGGCCGTTTTCCCCCTTCATTTCCGGGCGTATAGGCATCATCATGACGCAGTTTTTTATCTGACGTGTAACGATTGATCATCGAGTCCATGTTACCGGCAGTAATCCCAAAAAACAGGTTGGGCTGCCCCAGCGTCATGAAGTCTTCTTTATTATGCCATGCCGGCTGAGCAATAATCCCGACCCGGAATCCCTGAGCTTCGAGCAGACGGCCGATAATCGCCATGCCAAAGCTCGGGTGATCAACATAGGCATCACCGGTGACGATGATGACATCACAGCTATCCCAGCCCAACTGGTCCATTTCTTGTCTGCTGGTTGGCAGAAACGGTGCGTGACCGAAGCACTTGGCCCAATAGGGTTCATAGTGATGAATTGGCGTGATGTTGCTGTGCATATTTTGACCTCATGAATGTGCGGCGGGCATTATAGCGGCAAGTGAGAGGCGCTGCCAGCATCATCAATCCACAAAATAAATCGGGGTATTGATTTGTCACGTTAGAGGATCGTTCCCTCGATGTACCCCGACAGTTCTGCATCATTCAGCTTTCATCCGGCAGGGTTTTTGGTATGATCGCGCTATCTAATTTTATGTCAGATTTCGTTATGCTGAATGCTTTTATTGCCGTATTGCTTCCTATGACTGTCGGAGCACAATTCATTCTTACGCTTGTTTTGACCAAAGGAGAAATTTGTCCGGGGCAACGGGGACGAATTCACCGTATTTTACCGTTATTGTTTGTGTTATGGCTGCTGGTTGCTTCTCAGCATCTATGGACGTTATTGAATGTTGTGCTGGTTGGCTATTTTTATTCTCAGGTCAAAACCGGTAAAACCCGACAAGAAGGGCCTCTCAGTCTTCTTCTGGTTGCAAACGGGGTCGCCGGTCTCACCCTGCTTTATGCTATTCTGACCGCCCCGAACTGGATTGCCGCTATCTCACTGGTATTGTCATGCTTGTTGTTAGGAGCAATTGCCGCCCATCTATTATTAACGATTGCCAGAACTCGTCTGCAAGCTTTTCATCGACTGTTACCCGTTGCGGGGATTGTGGCAGCAATGTTATTGACACTTTGTATTGTACCGTTGACTGCCAATATGGATCCGATTCAGTTACAAAATGTGTTGCACTCGATTTTGCTCTGTTTCTCTCTGTTAGTGACCGCTGTGATTATCTGGTCGTGGCATTTACTCATGACCAAAAGCGCGGATAAAATTCAGTTGGGTATTTCCTGTTTGGTACTGTTAACGTCAATGACCGGATTTCATCAGTTGTATTTTTATTAGGCAGCTTGCCACAATTTAGCACTACACTTACATGAGGTTTGAGGTTGATTTCATTCAGGCTGATGGCCTCAGAATCACAGAAAGGAGGGTAGTGATGGACTTTTCAAATATTGATCGTTTAGACAATTCGATTTTGCTTGGTATCGTCAATGAGAAACTGCGGCTCGAATGTGAAAGTTTTGACGATTTAGTAACCACTTATGAGTTTAATTCTCAAGCTGTGCTCAATAAGTTAGGTCATCTGGGTTATCAGTATGATCCGCTGACCAATCAATTCAAAGCCGAACATTGAGTCTGTTCATTGGCATGAGCGCGTTTGAAGGTTACTGAACCCTGGATGGGGCGGGGATAAGACATGGCCGGACAGTGACTCCCGCCATGTCTTAAGAGGCAATGCACCTGATTCATTGATAATGTGAATGATTGGGTATGTTTGCTTGTGATTTGACGTCATACAAACTCATGATCTTTGACTGGGGTGTAAAATGAGCGTTTCGGACTATCTAACACCACATGGGTCGTGACCCGGCGGATTTTGGGATTTTCCTGCATCAGTGTTTCAATGAATGCGTCATACTCCAGTGCAGTTGCCGCAGTCACCAGGACTATCAGATCAAACTGCCCGGTCACATAATAGATTTGTTGGATATTTTCTTTCTGCTCAGCCCAACTTTTGAAGTGGGACAGTGTCTGGTAGTTGTCCCGTTCGATCTCTAAACCGGCTAAAAAGCTCATATGATTGATCAGATATTGCGGATCAATGATTGCCACTTCCTGTTGAATAACTCCCTCCTGACGTAATTTTTTGATCCGGCGTTGTACGGCGGATGCCGATAATCCAATCTGTTCGGCAATCCGTTCGGTTTGCAGCCGACAGTTACGTTGCATGATATCCAGTATTTTCTTATCAAATAAGTCAAGTTGCATATTTTAAGGTCTCTGGTGCGGATTTTCTGCATATTACGATAAAATATGCAGAAAATCATAGCCAGATTTGATGATTTCTCCGTTCAGCTGCACTTTTTTACCGGATACTATTTGAGCCGAGACGGTGCGCGTGAAAGAGCGTGTCTGGCCGGTATCGATTTTGAAACCTATGGAAGCTTGTACTGATGTCTAAGTCCCCACCGTATTCTCCTGAAACACTGGCACTTTCGGCTGGTTTTTTTCCGGATCAGCAAACCGGAGTCACGACCCCCAATATTACAATGTCGGTCAATCACTGTTTTGTACCGGAGGAAGGTTCGTTTTCCGCCAACGGGATTGAGGATTTGGCCGATACGCCTTTTCTGTATGCCGGCTGGACCAATCCGACCGTCCGACAGCTTGAACAGCGCATTGCTGCATTGGAATGTACTGATGATGCCTATGCAACGACGACGGGTATGGCAGCATTGTCAGCGGTGTTTTTTTCACTGTTGCGTGCCGGTGATCATTTGATTATCAGTGATGTCTGTTATGCCGCTGTTTATGAGTTAGCAAGAGAAGTCTTGCCTGATTACGGTATCGAAGTCACACCGGTGAACCTGACGGATCTCGATGCGGTCACGCAGGCAATTCGTCCCAATACCCGGCTGATCCATGCCGAGAGCCCTTGTAACCCATTACTTCGTCTGACAGATTTGGCGCAACTGGCGCATTTAGCCAAACAGCATCAGGTATTGCTGTCCGTGGATTCAACCTTTGCGACACCGGTGATTACTCGCCCGGCAGTACTGGGTGCCGATCTTGTCATTCACTCGCTGACCAAGTTTATCAATGGTCACGGCGATGCATTGGGCGGGTGTGTCGCGGGGAACAAAACTTTGATTGCAAAAATTCGTTCCAGAGCGGCAGCGCATTTTGGGATCACGATTAGCGCACAAAATGCCTGGCTGATTATGCGTGGTATCGAGACCTTGTATCCACGGATGAAAACCATTAGTGATTCGGCGTATCAAATCGCGCAATGGCTGGAGAATCATCCCCGGGTGAAGCAAGTGAATTATCCGGGGCTCACATCTCATCCTCAATATGTGCTGGCGAAGGAACAGATGGCTTATGGAGGCGGGATTATCGTTTTTCAGGTCGATGCGATGGATGACATTGCACAACGGTTTGCCAAAGATGCTCGTTTATTTTATTACGCTTATTCTATCGGTCACCAGCGTAGCCTGGCGGTCTTGCTGAAAACAGCCGACTTGATGGCATCGACCTACCGGATGACGGCTGAACAGGAACAACAATTTCGACGTTATGCCGGAGAAGGAGTATTGCGGTTGTCGATTGGTCTGGAAAATCCGCACGATCTCATTGAAGAGCTTGATCAGTTACTGCGTTAATCGGTTCTTCGCGGTTTATACCACTTTGAAGTCTCTCGGAATAAGGATGTAGTAAGAGGTAAAAAGTGGATACGGGCTGTCCGTCTGGCTTGATTTTTTTGTAGACAAGGTTGTGATTAATTGTGACGAAAGTATTGAAAAGTGCTACTGTTCTGTCGCACTATGTTAAAGATAACTTTGCTGAATAATTCAGCAAAGTTGACAACACAACATCGCATTTCTTGATGGAAATGGTCACAGATATAAAAATCATAAAGGGACAGTATGAATAAAATATTAAAATCAGCTATTGCCGGGGCGGTACTTGCCTGCTCGGCATTGACGACACAGGTTTATGCAGCATCATCTGCACTGGAAAACATCCTGAATAAAGGGGAACTCAGAGCTTGTTTTGACGCTGGTTATGTGCCGTTTGAAATGAAGACCAAAGATGGTCGTTTTGTCGGTTTCGATTTAGATATGGCAAAACATATGGCACGTTCTATCGGCGTTAAATTTGTACCGGTTAATACCGCATGGGATGGGATCATTCCTGCCTTGCAGACCGACAAATGCGATATCATTATCTCTGGTATGACCATTACACCAGAGCGTAATCTGAAAGTTAACTTTGCCGACCCTTACATTGTTATCGGACAGTCGGTACTGATTTCGCCTAAACTGGTTGGCAAAATCAAAAGTTATCAGGATCTTAATGATCCGAAATATACTTTAACCAGTAAGCTGGGAACCACAGGCGCAGATGCCGCGAAACGTTATATCCCGAAAGCGAAGCTGGATCTTTATGACACTGAAATCGATGCCGTACTTCAAGTCTCAAATGGTAAAGCCGATGCCTATGTGTATGATTTACCGTATAATGCCATTTATGTCGCGCAGCATCCACAGCAGGTGACACATCTGGATACACCGTTTACTTATGAACCACTGGGATGGGCAATTCGTCAGGATGATCCTAATTTCCTCAATTTCCTGAACAATTACCTGCGTCAGGTGAAAGGTGATGGAACTTACCAGCGTATTTATGATAAATGGTTCAAGTCTGATAGTTGGCTGAAGGATGTTCAGTAATTTCCTCGCGACTATACTCAATTAATATGAAGTACCGGACTCGGGGTTTCCCTTGTCCGGTTGAGCAGTAAACAGAAGAGAATCATTGTAATGCAGTCAAAATCCAGCCGTTGGATAGGCCATGGAATTTATGCCGTAATTATGGTGTTGCTGGTGGGTGGAATTTATTTCTCCGGCAAAACAATTAATTATAACTGGCATTGGGATCGACTATGGCCCTATATCGTCAATACTGAGATGCAGAATATCCGAGCTCACGGTGATGGTGTGTCTGTTATCGAAGACAATAAAATTATTGTGAAATTTGATAACGGAGCTCCCGATCAGGTCATTAAGTCCTATGATGAACGAGTGATTGGTAATGGTGATTTAATTTTCGAAGGGGATACCGTTGCCCGGGTCGAAGATTGGAAATTCGGACCGATAGCCGTCGGGCTTTGGGTGACGGTGAAAATCTCTTTCATCTCACTCTTCTTTGCCATTTTTCTGGGCCTGATTTTCGGGTTGATGCGAGTCGCAAAAAATCAGACCGCCCGGGATCTTTCCCTGACCTATGTCGAAATTATTCGCGGTACACCGTTGCTGGTGCAGATTTTTATCGTGTATTTCTTCATCGGTACCGTATTGGATTTGGATCGATTTACCGCAGGCGTCGTGGCACTGTCTGTATTTACCGGTGCTTATGTCGCAGAAATTATCCGGGCGGGGATTCAGTCAGTATCCAGTGGTCAAATGGAGGCCGCTCGTTCATTAGGGATGACTTATCCGCAGGCCATGCTGTATGTCATACTGCCGCAAGCCTTTAAGAGAACGTTGCCACCGCTCGCCGGGCAGTTTATTAATCTGATTAAGGATTCATCATTGGTTTCGGTGATTTCAATTACCGATCTGACCAAAGCCGGCCGGGAAGTGGTTGCGGGTAGTTTTGCTCCCTTTGAAGTTTGGTTTACCGTTGCCGCGCTTTATCTGCTCGTCACCGGCTCACTCTCGTGGGCGATCCAACTGTTAGAAAAGAGGTTATCGGCTAGTGACTAATAATCAATATTCCGGTGAAGACATGATTGTTGCCAAAGGGATTGAAAAATTTTATCCCAATGGTTGCCATGCTCTGAAATCGGTCAGTGCGACGGTGAAAAGAGGCGAAGTTGTTGCGATTATCGGACCTTCCGGCTCAGGCAAGTCCACTTTCTTGCGGACACTCAATCAACTTGAAGCTATTAATGAAGGTTCAATTATCGTTGATGGTGTCGATATGTACGCGAAATCAACGGATATCAATCAATTACGGCAAAATGTCGGGATGGTGTTTCAAAGCTTTAACTTGTTTCCCCATAAGACTGCTTTAGAAAATGTGATGCTGGCACCATTGAAAGTAGCTAAACGTCCGGCGAAAGAAGTTGAAGCCACTGCGAAAGCGTTAATGAAACGCGTTGGTCTGGCTGAGCGGATGAATAACTATCCTTCTCATCTGTCCGGCGGGCAACAGCAACGCGTGGCGATTGCCCGGGCGTTGGCGATGGAGCCGGATTTGATGTTGTTCGATGAACCGACATCAGCGCTTGACCCTGAAATGGTCGGTGAAGTATTGGATGTCATTAAGGGATTGGCAGCAGAAGGTATGACGATGGTGATCGTGACTCATGAAATGGGATTCGCTAAAGAGGTCGCCGATCGCGTGTTGTTCATGGAAGAAGGCGCCCTGTTGGTTGATGATACGCCTCAGGTGGTGTTTGAATCCCCGCCTCATCCCCGTTTACAGCAATTTCTTGCCAAAATTTTATAATTGAATTTTCCGCCAGTTGTTGACTGGCGGAAGTCATTTCTATCAGGCGATTTTTATCCCTTCTAAGTGCGTTTTACACTGTTGCCGTGCTGTGGCAAAGAAAGCCTGTAGATAACGTTTCTCTTTTTCCCCATGTCGTACGGCAGCAAATAGTCGCCGCCATAATCCTTGTCCCAGAGGCTTGCTGGTGATCAGGCGCTGGCGGGAAAATTCGCTGATGGCCCAATTGGGCAGTGCTGCAACCCCTAAGCCGGCTGAAACCATCTGCACCAGCATGAGCGTATTGTCTGCCTGTTTCCATTTCAGCGGTTCTACACCGGCCGGATGAAGAAAGTGTTTATACACATCGAGACGCTGTTTCGGCACCGGATAAGTCAGCATGGTCTGTCCGGCTAAGTCTGCCGGTTGAATGGCAGCAACGTCAGCTAGCGGATGATTGATTGCGGTCACAAGGCGCATTTCAAAATCAAACAACGGCTCATAATGGATTTCGGAGCGAGGCATAATATCCGAGGTGATCAAGAGATCAAGCTCTCCCGCCAACAGTGCTGGGAGTGGTTCAAAACCAAATCCGGAAGAAAAGTCCAGCGTCACATCCGGCCAGCCAAGCTGATACTCCTTGAGCGCTGGCATCAGCCATTGAAAGCAGGAATGACAGTCGATTGCCATATGCAGACGCCCATTGACATCTTCTTTGAGACTGGCGATTTGGTGTTCTGCCTGAGCCATTCTCGGTAAGACATCCTCCGCCAGTCGTAGCAAAATTTCACCTTCGGATGTAAACCGAACCGGTCGTGTTTTTCTGAGAAACAGCGGACTGCCAATCCGCGACTCCAAATCTTTGATCTGATGAGACAGGGCTGACTGGGTCAGGTGCAGCGCGGTCGCCGTTGCGGTTAAAGAACCGGTATCTCGAAGGGAAATCAATGTCTTGAGATGTTTGATTTCTAACATGAGTTTTCCTCATTCATGATAAATCATGTTGAATATTTTTACTAAATTACGCTGAAACCAAGCACGTGTAAACATCCGGACGTCGATATGAGTTAGTTAATTTCAATTTATTTTTATGATTATGAATTTTATTAATGTATCGGTTGAATAATTGGCGTTTGGCAATGAAATCATTTTGTACGATATTTTAGCCATCCAGACATCTTAAAGTGTCTGAACGATCAGTCAGTATTCCGATCAATCCGTATCAAATATTCACGGCAAACAATAATCAATCAAAAGGATGGTATTCATGGCGACAACTACACATATTCTGGGCTTTCCTCGTATCGGTGAAAAAAGAGAACTCAAATTTGCTTTAGAAGGGTATTGGCGCGGAGAGCTTGATCAGTCTCAGTTGGCAGCAACTGGCACATCGATTCGTCACGAGAACTGGGCACTTCAAGCGGACAATCAACTCAGTTTTGTCACTGTCGGTGATTTTGCTTGGTATGACCATGTGTTGAATACGTCTCTGTTATTAGGCCATGTGCCACAACGCCACCGCGATGGTGATATCAATATTGATACACTGTTTAAAATTGCCAGAGGGCAGTCCCGCCAAGGGTGTGGCTGTCAAGGCGGTAGTGCTGCTTCGGATATGACCAAATGGTTCAATACCAATTATCATTACATCGTGCCGGAATTTTCAGCCGATGATACGTTTGAGGTGAGCTGGTCACAGCTATTTGATGAAGTCGATGAAGCCATTCAGCAAGGGCATCAGGTGAAGCCGGTATTACTGGGACCATTGAGTTATCTGTATCTGGGGAAATCCGTGACAGAGGGATTTGACCGGTTATCGTTATTGCCCCGGCTTACAGTGGCTTATCAAACCATTCTGGAGAAACTGGCAGCACAAGGGGTTGAGTGGGTTCAGATTGATGAGCCAATTTTGGCACTGGAATTAGAGCAAGCATGGCTTGATGCTTTTCCGTCTGCTTATGATCAATTACAAGTGCAACGGAGCTCGGGAAGAATCAAGTTGTTGCTTACCACTTATTTTGATTCGATCACTGATGTGTTCGATCGTGTGACAGCCTTACCGGTCGATGGACTGCATATTGATAGTGTCTCTGCACCGCAGCAGTTGGATGAAGTGGCCGGAAAACTCCCAGCCGATTGGATCCTGTCTGTTGGCGTTATCAATGGACGCAATGTCTGGCGAGCCGATCTGGCGGCATTACTAACACAGTTACAGCCTCTCAAAGCGCAGTTTGGTGATCGTCTGTGGGTTGCAAGCTCATGCTCGCTACTACATAGTCCGGTTGATCTCTCACTGGAAACCGAACTGAGTGAAGAAACGCGGAGTTGGTTTGCCTTTGCCCGTCAAAAAGTGGCCGAGTTGGGATTACTTGGTGCTGCGTTAGACGGCGATATTAAAGCTGCTGAGGCGTGTCAGAACTATAGTCGCCCGATTGAACAGCGCCGGGCCTCCCTGCAGGTGAATAAACCGCATGTCCGGGAACGGGTCGAAGCGATTACTGAAGCACTGGCGACAAGAGCACTGCCTTATTCAGCGCGGGCCACATATCAGAAGGAAGCATTGGGGTTACCCTTCTTGCCGACCACGACAATCGGCTCTTTCCCTCAGACCAGCGAAATCAGAAAATTGCGCAATGATTTTAAGCAGGGACATTTGTCTGAAAGCGACTATAAAACAGCGTTGAAAGCACATATTTATGAAGCAGTTGAACGGCAAGAAGCGTTGGGACTGGACGTCTTGGTTCATGGTGAAGCTGAGCGGAATGATATGGTGGAGTATTTCGCGGAGAACTTATCCGGATTCCAGACAACCCGTTTCGGCTGGGTACAGAGTTATGGTTCGCGCTGTGTCAAACCTGCCATTGTCGTGGCTGATATTGAGCGTGAAAAACCGATAACGGTAGAATGGTCGCAGTATGCTCAATCTCTCACTTCAAAACAGATGAAAGGGATGTTGACCGGCCCTGTTACCATCCTGTGCTGGACATTCCCCCGGGAAGATATCACCCGTAAAACGATTACTCAGCAACTCGCACTGGCACTGCGTGATGAGGTTGCTGATTTACAAACGGCTGGTATCAATATTATTCAGATTGATGAGCCGGCAATTCGAGAAGGTTTGCCGCTGAAGAAACGTGATCATCAGGCTTATCTGGATTGGGCGGTTCAGTCTTTCCGTATCGCTGCGTCTAGTGCTGCGCCACAAACGCAGATCCACACTCATATGTGTTACAGTGAATTCAATGAAATCATTGAATCAGTTGCAGCTTTGGATGCTGATGTGATCACAATTGAAACGTCGCGGTCAAATATGGCGCTGCTCGATGCATTTGAGGCCTTCAATTATCCGAATGAGATTGGTCCGGGTGTTTATGATATCCACTCACCGAACATTCCATCTCAGGAGTGGATGGTTGAGCTATTGAAAAAGGCAGCGCAAGCCATTCCGGCAGAGCGGTTATGGGTAAACCCTGATTGTGGTTTGAAAACCAGAGGCTGGCCGGAAACAGAAGCCGCATTACGCAATATGGTCGCAGCCGCCAAAACACTTCGTGAGCGTTGGGAAGAACAGATCGCATCATGATGATACTGCCATAAACCAAGGGCCCCGATATCGGGGCCCTTGGTCATTTGACGAAAGCAAATTGACAAAGATAAATCGCTGAGTCATTGCTTCTGTGTATATTTTGTACAAGTGTTTTGGTCAATCATTTGATCAATGATTAACTGACCACGGGTATTACGGATTTTTATCCGATAGGCAAGACCCGCATCGAGATTCGATTTGGTTTCCGCATTGACACAGTAACTCTGAATACTTTGAGCTAAAAGTGACTGTGTTGATTTGGCTTGAGGTGCATCATTGTTATAAATCATCATAATCTCAATGATATTCCCCTTTGAAGAGGCGCGCATGATGGACAGTGGTCCGGACTTAATCGGGAGTTCAGCATGAAGAATACTAGCGCGGGTGGTTGCAAGTAGCTCCAGCTGTTTTTGCTCACTATTACTACTACAACCGATTAAGAGAGCACTTAGCCCAACTGCAATACATATTTTTCTTGTCATGAAATGCTATTCTCAGATCGTTAAAAAACTTGTTTATAGGGTTTGACGATAACAGACTGATATACACCGGCTACGACATAAGGATCTGCATCCGCCCATGCTTTGGCTTCATCCAGAGACGCAAAATCAGCGATCACTGTTGACCCGGTGAATCCGGCTTCTCCCGGATTTTCTGAGTCAATTGCCGGCAGAGGTCCTGCAGTGAGTAATCGCCCTTCATTTTGTAATTGCTGTAATCTTTCCAGATGCTGCGGCCGGGCACCCATCCGCCTCTCTAAAGAGTTTTCCACATCTTGAGAAAATATGACATACCACATATTTATATCCTTATATAAAAGTCGGGTAGTTGACTCGACTTGGGTTCACTCTCCGGCCGGCGGCTTTGGGAGAACAATGATTTATCTTATGGGTGAAGCTCTATCATTCGCGGGCGTCCGTCACTATCAACGGCCACGTAGTTAAATGTGGCTTCACAGACCTGAAATCGTTCACCAATACCGTGTGCATGAACAGGTTTAACCCAGACTTCAAGCTCAATTGACATTGAGCTACGACCGATTCGGACACATTCGCCATAACAACAAACCACATCACCGACACTGACGGGTTTCTTAAAAGTAATGCTTGAAACGGAAACCGTCACGATTCTGCCGTGTGAAATTTCTTTTGCAAGAATGCCTCCGGCCAAATCCAGCTGTGACATAATCCAGCCGCCAAAAATATCACCGTTAGCATTGGTATCCGCCGGCATCGCAAGCGTTCGTGAAAGGAGTTGGCCTTTCGGAGTATTCACTTCAGACTTCATAATTTCGTACTACATATGTTGAACGCTTTCAGGAAAAGCGTTAATCCATCAATCAAATATAATGAATTCATCCAACTTCGAAACAATAACAGAAGGTGCATCGGATTTCACACAGAATCAAGAAAGAACCGATGCAAGTTCACGTTTTTCGGACTACTGATGATTGTCTTTATCTTTGGGTAAGCGAGTATAGATGTATGCACCGGTTAGTAAGGTGTAGACCAGCGTTGCGATCAGCAGACCAAAGACTTTAAAATCAACCCAGACATTTAAAGGGAGTCTGAAAGCGATATAGACATTAATCGCTGCACAGGCAATAAAAAAGAGCACCCAAGCCCAGTTAATTTTTGACCAGACATCATCCGGAAGTTGCAGTTCTTTACCTAACATGCCTTTAATGGCTGATCTGCCCATGAGATGGGTAACGGTCAAGCCGATGGCAAAGACAAGATAGACGATCGTGACTTTCCACTTAATGAAATTTTCATTATGGAGGAAAATCGTCATCCCACCAAACACCGCGACCAAAACAAAAGTAATAACCTGCATTTTTTCGACTTTTTTATACCAAAAGTAGGTAATGGCGATTTGCAGAGCACTGGCAATGATCAGGGCACCTGTTGCCACATAGATATCGTACAGCTTGAACAGTACGAAAAACACAATAAGTGGAATAAAGTCGATCAGTTGTTTCATGGGAATTCAGTCCTTCACTAAAGAGCGGTACAGTCTAACTAAAATTGGCAGGTATCTGAATAGTCAGATCACGTTTTGTCACGATTTCTGACTGGTTTGATACTGATCTGAATATTTGTGACTGAGTCTGCCTCTATCGATTGTTTCCAGCGAGCGATTGCATCGAAAGAGATGTATAAAAAATAAGCACTATAGGGTTTCTCGGTACTAAAAATATAACCATATGTGATCGATTTTATCCCTTACATATCATATTGATTATTAAGATCTAGATCAGATCATCATGTACATATTCGTTTCATCAGTAATATACCTATTTATAATGTTTTCGCTTGATAAGTCATTCAATTGAATTCAGAAAAAAGTGATATTTAATCAGCAGATAAGGGCAGTGGGATATCGCTGGTTCATCATGACAACAACGAGTGATGTATATATTTTTAATAACAAGGAAATTCATCATGTATAAAAAGCTAGTTGTAATAGCTTGGCCACTGTAGTCAATAGTGAACAGATTGAGTCTTTTTTGAGCTGATGAAGCAGGTTCCGTGATGAGCGTTGACCTGTTTTTTTATTGCTGGTGGAAAGGCGAATGTTGATTAATCAGATGGATGTGTTAAAAAAAACCACTCAGTGATGAGTGGTTTTTTAATCAATCCGCAATAAAACGAATCACTATGCTTCTTGTTCAACAGCCTTTTCTTCTGCTTCCGGCTCTTCGATAAGAGAATCGACAATCACCGCACAGGCGGCATCACCTGTAATATTCAGTGCGGTACGAATCATGTCGAAGATACGATCCAGAGCAAATAACAGAGGCAGACCTTCAATTGGAATTCCGGCTGCAAGCAGTACGGCAACGACGAGGAAAGATGGCCCGGGAACACCAGCCTGACCGACAGCACCGAGTGTTGCTGTCACGATAATGGCGATGTAAGACCCCATGCTCAGGTCGATGTTAAATAGCTGAGCAAAGAAAATGGCAACCAGTCCGTAGTAAATTGCGTTACCGGACATATTGATCGTGGCACCCAGCGGGAGAACGAACGATGCGGTTGAGTTTCTGACACCAAGGTCGTTTTCAACGGTATCCATGGTCACTGGCAGGGTAGCCATTGACGATGCTGTCGAGAGGGCAACAGCTTGTGGTTTTTTCATTGCACCAATGAATTTACGCGCTGATGTTTTGGTAAACACCTGAATCATCAGTGGATAGACAATGAAACCAAAAATCAGAATGGCAGCAACATAGACGACAAAGAGTTTAAGCACAACAGTCAGGGCACTGAAACCAAATGTACCGACGGCTTCTGCCATCAGGCCGAAAACCCCGATTGGCGCAATAACCATCACTTTGTTGATCATCCAGACCATTGCATCAACAATCGTGTTGACACCATTGATAATTGGTAAACGTCTTTCTTCACTCTGATTGGCGAGCGCCACACCGAAGAAAAGGCAGAACACCAGTATTTGTAGAATATTTGCGTTATTCAGCGACTGGAAAACATTGGTTGGGATCATACCGATAATGGTCGCCCAAAAAGTAGGGAGTTCACCTTTTGACGCATATTCTGAAGAGAACATCCCTTCAACACCGGAAACATCGATTCCGATGCCGGGTTGGAAAATGTGTCCCATCAATAGCGCTAAGGCAACTGCCAGCGCAGAAGTGATGGCAAAGTACCCCAGAGTCACGGCACCGACTTTACCTGCGGAATGGCTGTTTCCCAAACCGGCAGAGCCTGAAATTAGTGCAACGGCAACCAATGGAATGACCAGCATCTTAATCAGATTGATAAAGATAGCCCCGAGTGGTGAGAACATTGCGGCGTCATGCCCCATGGCGGCACCGACAATCGAACCCAGAATCATCGCGATGACAACCTGAACACCAATATTTGATAATAAACTCTTTTCTTTTAACACTTCCGTAACCCTTGTGTTATGAATTTGCAATTTCCTAGGATTACCCACTAACATCATTAACATTTGTGGGTAAATATTCCGGTTAGGTTTTTACACTGATATCTTTTCCTGATCAAGGTATCTGTTATCAAAAATCTCAATAGATAGAAAATTTACGCAAACGTTTGGCAAAAGACATCAAGAGTAGGAAAATATGCTGAGTCATGTTTCAATTGTAAAATAATTGTTCATGTGAGTGGGTATGAATAGCCCTGTGTGGCATGATTGGCGGTTTCTGTTGTAGAAACCGCCGATTCAACCGATTATAGCTGTGTAGCTGCTTTCATCTCAGAGACAAACTGATGGAGTTGGGTCAGAAGTGCCGAGGCATCGTGTTGGTTGGATTCGATGATTTTTACTACCGCCGAGCCCGAGATTGCGCCTGCCGCACCTGCAGCCAAAGCCTGTTTGACTTGTTCTGGTTCTGAAATACCAAACCCGAGTAATGCCGGAGGGGCCTGATATTCTTTCAGGGTTTTCAGCAGGTTATCTACAGGCATTCCGGCTTTGGTTTCCACACCGGTGACTCCCGCACGAGAAAGGAGATAAGTATAGCCTTTGCTGTATGATGCGACGGTTTGTAACGTTTGATGATCTGCCGTTGGCGGAGCAATGAAAATCGGTTCAATTCCATACTTTTCTGCTGATCGAATAAAATCTTCACTTTCGTTGGTTGGTACATCGGCGATCAGAACTGAATCGACACCAGCCCGTTGGCAGCGGTGATAAAAGTCGTCAATGCCACGGGTGTAGACCAGGTTGGCATAGACAAGCAGACCAATCGGTAAATCCGGATGGTTTTGCCGAACTTGCGTGATGAGCTCGAAGCAGATATCAGGGGTAGTTTGTGCTTCGAGTGCCCGCATATTCGCTCCCTGAATGGTTGGACCATCAGCGAGCGGATCAGAGAACGGGATACCCAGCTCCAGTGCGTCCGCACCAGCTTCAATCAATGTATTGATAATTTCTAAAGAGAGTGACGGGGTGGGGTCACCAATGGTTACAAAAGGAACAAATGCGCCTTGATTCTTTTCCGTCAGTTGTTGGAAAAGTGTTTGGTAACGATTCATGACAGCACTCCTTTTTCTTCTAATATTTTGTGGACGGTGAAAATATCTTTGTCACCGCGTCCGGATAAGTTCACCACCAGCGTCTGTTCTTTCTCGGGTTCGCTACGCGCCATCTTCAGGGCATGGGCTAAAGCATGAGAGGACTCAAGTGCTGGGATAATGCCTTCACGGAGAGCCAGTTCCTGAAAAGCATCCAATGCTTCGTCATCGGTGATGTTTTCGTATTCAGCTCTGCCGATGGCATTTAAATGAGCATGTTGCGGACCGACTGACGGGAAATCGAGTCCGGCAGAAATAGAGTAAGACTCTTCAATCTGACCGTGTTCATCCTGCATCAATGGCGATTTCATTCCCAGATAAATACCGGTTTTGCCGTATTTTAGTGGGGCGCCATGTTGATGGGTCTCTATCCCTTTTCCGCCAGGTTCAACACCGATTAGACGGACATTTTTTTCGTCGATAAAGTCAGCAAAGATGCCAATTGCATTCGAGCCGCCACCGACACAGGCGATGATGGCATCCGGTAATTTCCCTTCCCGTGCCAAAATTTGATGTTTGGTCTCTTCCCCGATGATGCGTTGGAATTCCCGCACAATGGTCGGGAATGGATGAGGCCCAGCAGCCGTCCCTAATAAATAGTGTGACGTTTCGTAACTTGCAGACCAGTCTCGCATCGCCTCGTTACAAGCATCTTTGAGTGTTGACGATCCAGAGTGGACAGGAATAACGGTTGCACCCATCAAACGCATCCGAAACACATTCGGACTTTGACGTTCAACGTCTTTGGCACCCATGTAAATTCGGCATTTTAACCCCAGCAGAGCACAGGCAATTGCTGTCGCAACACCATGCTGCCCGGCGCCCGTTTCTGCGATGATTTCATGTTTACCCATCCGTTTGGCTAACAGGGCTTGTCCGAGTACCTGATTGGTTTTATGAGCACCACCGTGCAGCAAATCTTCTCGTTTGAGATACAGCTTAGTCTTGGTGCCTTTGGTCAGATTTTGAGTGAGAGTGAGCGCTGTCGGACGTCCTGCGTATTCTTGGAGCAGCGACATAAATTCGGCTTGGAATTCAGGATCTTCCTGAGCGTCGATAAAAGCCTGTTCTAACTGATCGAGTGCCGGAATCAGGAGTTGTGGGACAAACTGGCCACCGAACTCGCCGAAATAGGCGTTAAGTTTAGACATGATTGATTCCTTTTTGTGTTCTGTCAGGTATCGGTATTCCGACGACTAGTAATCTCTGATTTGTTGAAAAACTTGCTGTAATTTATCAGCATCTTTGATGCCGGGAGCCGATTCAACCCCTGAATTAAAATCCAGTCCGTTACACCCGAGAGAAGCTGCTTCTTTGGCATTCTCCGGTGATAACCCCCCGGCAAGAATTACACCTTCAACTTGGGTGAGTTGTTGCCAGTCAAATGTTTGCCCGGTGCCACCGCTTTGTTGGCCGACTTTGGTATCGTATAAATGGCGATCAACATGTTGTGTTAGCTGTGCCGGAATTTGGTCTGAGACTGCATAAGCTTTCCAAATCGCGATATCAGCAGAGAGTGCTTCTCGGAGCTGATTGACGTAGGCTTGATCTTCGTTACCATGCAGCTGGACAGCGCTGAGCTGTAGTTCACGGGCCATTTGGGCCACATGTTCGACGGTGTGATTCTGAAATACCCCCACATATTTGAGGGGCGCTCCGGACATGGTGATACGGGCCGACTCAGGTGTGATGTAGCGTGGGGAAGCTTCGACAAAAATTAACCCACCGTAGACGGCACCGGCCCGGTAAGCTTGCGCAGCATCATCGGGGCGGGTCAGTCCACAAACCTTGTTTTCACCGAGAACCACACGGCGAACCGCTATTTCCAGATTTTGTTCAGACATCAGAGAACTACCGATCAGGAAGCCCTGAGCGTAGGCTGACAGATCCCGGACTTGCTGGTGCGTATAAATGCCGGACTCCGAAATAATCGTGGTACCTTTCGGTAACTTTGGTGCCAGTGTTTTGGTTCGGCTCAGGTCGGTTGTTAAGTCTCTTAAATTACGGTTGTTGATACCGATGACTTTTGCTTTGAGTGCGACTGCCCGTTCCAGCTCGGCCTCGTTACTGACTTCGGTTAAAATCCCCATGTTGAGCTGATGGGCAACCTGCGCCAGTGTCTGATAAGTTTCATCGTCTAAAACGGAAAGCATCAGTAGAATGGCATCCGCACCATAGTGGCGGGCCAGATAAACCTGATAGGTATCGACCATGAAATCTTTACACAGGACCGGTTGGGTGACCTGATTGCGAACCCGAGGAATAAACTCAAAATTTCCCTGAAAGTACTTCTCGTCAGTCAGAATCGAAATCGCATTGGCATACTGTTTATAGACTGATGCGATATAGTCCAGATCAAAAACGTCGCGGATCAGCCCTTTGGACGGTGATGCCTTTTTGCATTCGAGAATAAACGCTGCTTTTCCAGTATTCAACGCATCATAAAAACTTCGGTCTGAAGGTTTAAGTAAATGCTTAAAGCTTGCTAATGGCTGATTCTGCTGACGTTGTTCAAGCCAGAGATGTTTATCGCGAACAATCTTTACGAGGACTTCTGCCATTTCCGTATGTTTTGTGGTGATGTGTTCTGATAACTGTGTTGTCATGTATTATTAGCTCCGCTGTGCAAGTTGTCGGACTCGCTGGAATGCCTGTCCTGATTTCATGATATCAATTGCTTGTTGGGCATTGGCTTTTAAATCTTCGCGGCCGAACAGACGAAGTAGTAGTGCAACATTCACTGCGACAGCCGCCATCTGTGCCTCTGTACCTTTGCCTGTTAACAAATTTTCAATAAGCTGACGGTTTTCTTCAGGAGTTCCCCCCTGAATGGCTGATAAAGGATACGTTTTTAATCCGAAGTCTTCAGGTGTTAAGAGATATTCCGTGACTGTTTGATCTTGTATCTCTGCCACCAGCGTCGGACCATGAATGGCGACTTCATCCAGCCCGGAACCATGAACCACCGCAGCGCGCTTCATCCCCATTTTTAGCATGGTCTGAGCAATCGGCTGAATGAGGTCTGGATCATAAACCCCCATCAGTTCGATATTTGGCCGTGCCGGATTAATGAGTGGACCGAGAATATTGAAAATAGTTCGGGTTTTGAGTGTTTGACGCACCGGCATCGCGTGCCGGACGCCACCATGGTACTGCGGGGCAAACAGAAAAGCGACCCCCAGTTCGTCCAGTGCTTCCCGGGTTGCCTGAGGCGTCATTGCCAGATCAATACCGAATGCATCCAGCAGGTCAGAAGACCCGGATTTGCTCGACACGCCCCGGTTACCATGCTTCGCGACTTTGACACCGCAAGCTGCTGCGACAAATGCAGCGGTGGTCGAAATATTAAATGTATTGGCACCGTCGCCACCGGTGCCGACAATATCGGCAAAATCGTAGTCGGGGCGAGGGAATGGTGTCGCGTTATCCAGCAATGCCTGTACGGCTCCGGAGATTTCTTCGGGCGTTTCACCTTTGAGCTTCAGTGCCGTTAACATTGCGGCCATCAGGATTGGTGCCATTTCACCCTGAATAATTTGACTAAAGAGGGTATGGGCTTCTTCCTGAGATAATGAAACCTGTGAGAACAGTTTATCAATGATTGGTTGCATGTGGTCCTTTTCCCTTCTCTTGATATTTTAGTTTGGTCAATAATGTTTCGGCTTAGTTCTCTTGAAGTGCCCATTCAATCGTATTTGCCAATAGTTTCGCGCCATAAGTGGTCATGATCGATTCCGGATGAAATTGAAATCCGCAAACTTTGTGTTGTTCATGAATTACAGACATGGTTAAACCATCCGCTTCTGCGGTCACGGTCAGTGCTTCCGGTATCTCTAAGGCAACCAAAGAGTGATATCTTGCAACGGTCATCGGTGATGGTAAATCGTGATAAACCGTATGGGCTTGATGTGCCATGAGTGAGACTTTGCCGTGGACGATTTCACCCGCACCTGCAACCCGGCCACCGTAGGCTTCAACAATCGCCTGATGACCCAAACAGATACCGATAACCGGGACTTTACCGATCACCTGTTGTAACAGTTCCGGCATACAGCCGGCTTCGGAAGGCGCACCCGGCCCTGGTGAAAGGACAACGACAGGATCTTCAGTCCGGTTGATCGTCGCCATGATCTGAGCCGTTTCGATATTGTTTCGATAAATGGTGACCTGATGTCCGAGTGAACGGAATTGGTCAACAAGGTTGTAGGTAAATGAATCAAAATTGTCGATAAAAATGAGATTAGCCATGACGTTTTTCTCCCTGAACTAAGCTGTCTGGTGCCTGATGTGCCATCTGAATTGCAGCAATGACGGCTTGGGCTTTCCCTCTGGTTTCATCAGCCTCTGCCTGTGGGTCAGAATCGTAAACGACACCGGCACCAGCCTGAACGCTGGCAATACCATCCTCGATATAGGCTGAGCGAATCACGATACAAGTATCAAGATCACCTTCACCTGTCATATAACCGACTGCACCGCCGTAGCTGCCCCGGCGCTCTTGTTCAACTGTTCGGATTAGTTGCATCGCCCGGATCTTCGGCGCACCGGTCAATGTTCCCATATTCATACAGGCCTGATAGGCGTGCAGGGCGTCCAAATCATGTCTCAGTTGACCCACAACCCGCGAAACCAAATGCATCACGTGGCTGTAACGGTCAGTTTTAAGGAGATCAGCCAGATGGCGAGTACCGGCTTTGGAGATTCTGGCGACGTCATTGCGGGCTAAATCAACCAGCATCATGTGTTCAGCGTTCTCTTTTTTATCATTGCGAAGATCCAATTCCAGCCGGCCATCGAGATCGAAATTGATGGAACCGTCTGGATTCTTTCCGCGTGGACGAGTACCTGCGATCGGATAGATTTCAATTTGATTGGTCTCACTGGCATATTTGAGCGCGCTTTCCGGAGAGGCCCCAAACAGCGTAAATTTTTCATCCTGAATATAAAACATATAAGGACTTGGGTTGGTCTCTTTGAGTTTTTTATAAGCGGTTAACGGTGACGGACATGGCAGAATAAAACGTCGTGAGGGGACAACCTGAAAGATATCCCCTTGGACAATATATTGTTTCAGATTGTCCACCACGTCACAGAACTCTGCATCACTCATTGAGGGGGTTGCTGTCACATCATTGCATACTACCGCCGGAGGGAGCGGCTGAATGTCCTGACATTGTTGAACAATTGATTTCAGGCGCTGTGATAGCTGTTCCGTTGTCCGTTCATCCGGATTAAACAGTGAGCCCTGAACATGACAACTGCCATTTTGGTGGTCAATAATCATCAGTGACTCGGCGACGTAAAATACATAGTCAGGGCACTGGTTCGTCGCTTCTGCATGACCCAGCGGTTCAAAGTTGGCAACGAGATCATAAGCAAACAGCCCACCTAAGAAGATGGCATGTTTATCGAGTCCGGTCAGATCAAAACTATGCTGAATCAGACGCAGAGCATCAAACGAGGAAGATTGTTGCAAGCGAGAGTCTTCATCGAGTCCCGACCGTGGCGCATCGAAGTGGAGTGTTAGTGTTTGTTCGGTCAGTGTACTGGCAACCTCGGATTTAATATTTTTGAGCAGATGATGAATCAGATATTTTCCATTCGTGGTCAGTGCATGAAACGTTACTTCATGGCCAAAGCAAATCACTCGCACCGCAGCATCAATGAGAAGCAGACTTTTCAAATTCTCTTTCGAATCAATTTCTGCCGATTCAAGCAGCAGACAATCGCTCTTGTCTTTACATAAGGTGTGGAATACAGCGGTTGGATCCGCTGAATAGGGCAAGGTTTCTGACAGAAGACGCAGTGTCCCGAGCTGAGTGATATCAATGGTGTTATTCATTTATTGATCCTTTATTCTTTATGTCTTCGTTGCCAACTGTTTTCGTGGTTAACTGCTCGCACAGTGCGATGCTGATTAGAAATTAAATGTGTTACACAGCCTGCCTGTCAGAAACCTGTCTATCAAAAGAAGGGTGAGAGATTTTGGATTGATGTTGAATTCTTGTAACATGGAGTCAGTGTTCCGTTGCGTATTTTTGTACTAGTAAACTAGTGCGAAGGTTTGAAGTCAAGCTTTTATTGGTGAAAAATCAAAAAAAATGATGAAAATAGATTTACATAGTCACACCGTCGCTTCCGATGGAAAATTATCTCCGGAGGAACTTCTGCTTCGCGCTGTTTCGTTTGACATTGATGTACTGGCGATTACCGATCATGATTGTGTTGATGGTTTAGATACGGCGCATCGATTTATTACTGCGCAACAATTACCGATCCGTTTGATTGATGGCATTGAAATATCGACGGTTTGGCAAAACAAAGATATTCATATTGTCGGGTTGAATGTCGATGTCACCTCTGCTGAATTGCATGCCCTGATTACACAGCAAAAACAGCGTCGTGAGATGCGTGCGACGATGATTGCAGAACGTCTGGAAAAAGTGACCCGATCGGGTATTCTTGCGGAAGTGAAAGAGATTGCCGGTGATGCAGCGATTACCCGGGCTCATTTTGCGCAATGGCTGGTTGAAAATGGTTATGTTAAGACCATGCAGCAGGTGTTTAAGAAATATTTAACCCGCAATCAGCCGGGTTATGTCCCGCCGGACTGGTGTTCGATGCAAGATGCAATCGAGGCGATTCATGCCGCGGGTGGGCAAGCTGTATTGGCGCATCCGGGACGATATCAGCTGACAACAAAATGGTTGAAGCGTTTGATTGAAGCATTTGCCGATGTTGGTGGGGATGCGATGGAAGTTGCTCAGCCACAACAAGCACCTCAGGAAAGGCGCAATCTGACGAATTATGCGTTACAATACAGACTGCTAGCCTCTCAAGGTAGTGATTTCCATTATCCTTCTCCGTGGATGGAGTTAGGCCGGAATCTTTGGTTGCCTTCTGATATTGAACCTGTATGGAAAGATTGGGGCTTGTCCGTAGAGTAAGCATCGAGTTGCTCGATGGTGAGGAGTAATAATGAGTCAGTATTTTTATGTTCATCCAGAAAATCCACAAGCCCGACTGATCAATCAGGCTGTGGCGATTATTCGTAATGGTGGGGTTGTTGTTTATCCGACTGACTCTGGTTATGCATTGGGATGTCAATTAGAGAATAAACGGGCACTGGAACGTATCTGTCAAATCCGTCGTTTGGATGATAAACACAATTTTACGCTACTGTGCAGGGATCTGTCCGAGCTTTCGCTGTATGCACGGGTCGATAATACCGCATTTCGGTTGTTAAGGAACAATACCCCGGGGCCTTATACCTTTATCTTTAAAGGCACCAAGGAAGTACCGCGGCGGTTAATGAATCCGAAGCGGAAAACAATTGGTATCCGTGTACCGGACAACCGAATTGCGCTGGATTTACTCGAAGCGCTTGGAGAGCCATTGATGTCAACATCGTTGATTCTGCCGGGCAAAGAAACCACTGAGTCCGATCCGGATGAGATCCGTGATTCACTGGAGCATGTTGTTGATGTGATTTTAAATGGGGGATACCTCGGAGAACAGCCGACAACCGTGATTGATTTCAGTGAAGAGGTAATGGTGGTTCAACGGCTCGGTGCGGGCGATCCGGCGCCGTTTAAATAGGGATGTTGAAACGGCTGTTGCGGATAAATGATGTTATCAAAACAGATGCTTTTTTCACTTTGATTTGAGATAATGTGCGACCGCGATTTTGTGGTCGCATTTTTTATTCGACGTCTGAGAAGACGACAAGCAAGGTAAGTTAATGAGCGAAAAGTTACAAAAGGTTTTAGCACGCGCAGGTCACGGCTCACGTCGTGAGTTGGAAACGTTGATTCGGGCCGGGCGTGTCAGTGTTAATGGCAAGGTAGCTGTTTTGGGTGAGCGCTTGGAAGATGAAAGTGCCGTTGTTCGGATTGACGGACACGTTGTCTCAATGAAAGCCGATGAAGAATTGGTTTGCCGGGTGCTCGCTTACTATAAACCTGAAGGGGAATTATGTACGCGACATGATCCTGAAGGGCGAAGAACTGTGTTTGACCGATTACCGAAAATTCGGGGATCACGCTGGATTTCAGTTGGTCGTCTGGATGCAAATACGTCCGGACTGTTACTGTTTACAACCGATGGTGAACTTGCCAATCGGTTGATGCATCCAAGTCGTCAGGTTGAGCGTGAATATTTAGTCCGTGTGTTTGGCGAAATTAACGAACAGAAGATCAAGAATCTCGTCAGTGGCGTTGAGCTGGAAGACGGGGTTGCACGCTTCGAAGACGTGGTATACGCCGGTGGGGAAGGGATGAATCACACGTTTTATGTGGTCATCAACGAAGGACGTAACCGCGAAGTCCGCCGTTTGTGGGAGTCTCAGGATACCACTGTGAGCCGTCTCAAACGAGTTCGCTACGGAGATATTTTCTTAGATAAAGCGTTGCCTCGCGGTGGTTGGGTTGAGCTCAGCCTGTCTGAAGTGAACTATCTGCGTAAACTGGTTGAATTACGGCCGGAGCAACGCACCATGATCGATGTGTCTAAAGACAATACTTCCCGGAAGCGTGAAAGGGCAAGAAGCCAGAAAATTCGCCGGGCAGTCAAACGCCATGAAGAGCGAATTTCCGCTCCGAAAGGGAGAGGTCAGAGAAGTCAGAAATCTGCCCCTCAGGCGAGAGGACGCCAACGCTAGACAGCGAAGCTAGAACTCAAAAAAGGTGCTTTCACAGCACCTTTTTTCATTCATGAATGTGTTACACCTACACTATGACAACTACAACGTTTGATTGAGTGCGTAATATCGGCCTTGCTGCGCAATGAGCGCTTCGTGGCGACCATACTCGACGACTTGACCTTGTTCAATCAGACAAATGGCGTCCATTCGTTCCAGCTCTATTAAACGGTGCGTAATGAAAATCACGGTTTTGTGCGCATAATGAGTGCGTAACAGATCCATAATCTGTTGCTCGGTTTGCTTATCGAGCCCTTCAGTCGGTTCGTCCAGCAACAGGATCTCTCCCTGATGGAGCAGAGCCCGGGCAATCCCCAGACGACGTTTTTCACCACCGGAGAGATGACGACCACCATCGCCTAACCAGATATCCAGTCCCGGTTCGTCAAGGAGTTTATCCAGCCCGACTTGACTGAGAACTTGTGTGTAAGTCATATCATCAGCATCTGGTGCCGCGATTTGTAAGTTCTCACGTAATGTACCGTTTAAGATATCAACCCGTTGACTGACAATACTCATACAGGCGCGAAGATCGTGTTCATTCCAGTTTTTCAGATCCGTTCCGGCAATTGAGACTTTACCCTGACTCGGATCCCAGTAGCGGGAAATTAATTGGAGCAGGGTCGATTTACCGGAGCCTGTCTGACCGACAATTGCGACTTTATGTCCGGCTGGAATATGGAGATCAATCTCTGTCAGTACACGTTGTTGATGTTCCGGATAATGAAAATGAACCTGCTCAAAACGGATGTCGAATGAACCATTATGTTGTGTCGGCTCGGTTTGAAACGTCACTTCGGGCTCAGACGATAACACTTCATTCAGGCGTCGTGCTGACGTGAGTGTTTGTCCTAAATGCTGAAATGCACCGGCAATCGGCATGAGCAGTTCAAAGCTGGCCATGGTGGCAAATATGACCATGGCAATCATTGGATCCGGCCCGGCCTGACCCACACCATTACCGACGAACCATAACATGAATACCAGTGTCCAGCCGCTGGCCAGCATGAGCAGTGCCTGAGCAAATCCGCTATAACGCGTGTTGATATACTGCCGTGAGATCAAGTCTTGCTGATCTTGCATAATGGCTTGGCGGTAAGTAGGTTCTGCACCAAAAATCGTCAGTTCGCTATAGCCTTGAATCCAGTCGAGCAGGGTGACCCGAAAATTCGCTTTGCTTTGGGTCAGCGCCGCACCGTTACGTTTGCCGAGTTTGTAAAATAATACTGGCCACGACAGCAGTAATACCAGCAAGATAGCGCCGAGTGTCAGGCCGACCATTGGGTCAAACCAGTACAGAAACGCTGAAAGAACCAATACGCCCAAGATGCCGATCATCACGGGGCTGATGAGTCGTAAATAAACGTGGTCCATCGCATCGACATCAGCGACCAGACGATTGAGCAGATCGGCATCGCGGAGATTGGCAATCCGTCCCGGAATGAGTGGCGACAGTTGCTTAAAAAAGAAAATCCGTAGATCTGCCAATACCTTAAAGGTTGCATTGTGACTGACCACTCGCTCTCCCCATCGCCCCGCGGTGCGTCCGATTGCGAAACCGCGGACAAAAGCGCTGGGTAACATGTAGTTGAACGATTGTCGGGCGACACCTAAACCGGCCACTGCTGCTGCTGACAAAAACCAACCGGACAGCGTCAGTAAGCCAATCGAAGCGCATAAGGTTAGGAAAGCCAGTATCATGCCCAGTGTCAGACCAAACCAATGCTTTTTATACAGTTTGAGAAATGGGATCAAATCACGCATCAAGATTCCCCTTCTGATGTTCAGGTTGCGGTGTATGATTGGCGGCTAACATCGATTTAAATAACCCCTCTTCATGACTGAGTGTCTGATAATGGCCTGACTGGACGATTCTCCCGTCTTGCATCACAAGAATGTTATCCACAGTCTGGAGTTGGGCAAGTTGATGCGTGATCAGTAATGTGGTGTGGTGATGGATCTGTTTTGCCAGCCCTTGCATGACCAACTGTTCACTTCTGGCATCAAGGCTGGCAGTTGGTTCATCCAGTAACCAGAATGAACCGTTTTGCAACATAGCTCGGGCAAGGGCAAGCCGTTGGGCTTGACCAACAGACAGGCCACCGGAACGGTCACTGATCAAATAGTCCAGACCGTGGTTTTCGACAAAGTCAGCCGCAAAAGAATCTTTGAGGGCATTTTCAAGTTGTTCATCAGTAATCTGTCGTTTACTTAAGGTGACGTTGTCACGAATTGTCCCGTGAACCAGTAACGGGTTTTGCCCGACCCAGCTAATCAGCTGTCGCCAGTCCTTATGGGAGAGGTCGTGGAGGTCTACGCCATTGATCAGCAATTTTCCCCGATAAGGCATGAAGCCTAAAATCGCCTGTACCAGCGAGGTTTTTCCCGCACCGCTCGGACCGACTAAAGCAGTTGTCTCTTGAGGATTGAGGCGGAATGTAACGGGGCCAACCAGTCTTTTTCCTTCGGGACTGATGACTTCCAGACTTTCTGCTTCGATGGTGATCTGTTCAGGTGTCGGAACCGGTTGTGTGCCGGATTTAACTTCATTCACATCGATTTGGAGAAACTCGACGATACTTTCGGCTGCGCCGACGGCTTGCTGTTTGGCATGGTAGAAGGTGCCCAAGTCCCGCAATGGCTGATAAAACTCCGGTGCGAGAATCAGGACAAATAGTCCGGTGAACAAGGTGACTTCTGCTCCGTAATAACCGAAATTCAGCTCCCCGATAAAACTAAAACCAAAATAGACCGCAGTGAGGGCAATAGAAACAGAAGTAAAAAACTCCAGTACCGCAGAAGAAAGGAAAGCAATTCTCAGGACGTCCATGGTTCTCATCCGAAACACTTCGGACGCTGCACGTAAATGTTCGGCTTCGGCTTGGGTCCGGTCAAACATACGAATCGTGGTCATCGCTTGAAGGCGATCATAAAAATGGCCGGAAAGGCGTTGGAGTGCTTTGAAGTTTTTTTGTGCCGCTTCCGCAGCTTTGATTCCGACCAGTGCCATAAAGAGCGGCACCAAAGGCGCGGTCAGCAGGAAAATTAATCCTGCGGCCCAATTGACAGGGAACACGACGACAAGGATGACAAATGGAATCAGAACGGACAGTGACATCTGAGGGAGGTATCGGGCAAAGAAGTCGTGCATATTTTCGACTTGTTCAAGAACCAGTGTGGCCCAGCTGCCCGCCGGTTTTCCTTTGATATAGGCCGGTCCCATCTCTCTGAGTTTATCCAGAATCAGTTGTCTGATATAGATTCTGATCTGTTCTCCGCATTTGAATCCGGCGATTTCACGTCCCCAACTCAGCCCTGCTCTCACTGCAATGATTGCTGTAAGTCCCAGAAAATGAGGGATTAAATCCGTTTTAGGGGTCTGTTCAATAATCAGCTGATGTAAAATCGAGGCCAGCAAAGCCGCTTGGAACAGTAAGAAAATACTGGAGAGGACACCGAGCCCGACAGCGAGCATCAGCCAGCGCTTTGCCAGCTTGCTTTGTTGGCGGAGCCAGTGGTTTAAGCTACGTTGTTTATTCTTATCCATTTTAAAGGCTTTTATAGGAATGAATTGGTTAAGGTGCGTTTACCTACAGGTATCACGGCACACCCGCAAACAAGTAGTATACAAAATAAAACCCGGAGGGGACACCACCGGGTTGAGGGGATTTCACATCAAAAATGGTGAAAAATAATGCACTTATTCGGACAGGCTATCAAGATAACGTTCTGCATCTAGTGCCGCCATGCAACCTGTTCCAGCTGAAGTGATCGCCTGGCGATAGTTATGATCCATCACATCACCGGCAGCGAAAATACCCGCAATACTGGTTTGCGTCGCATTTCCTTCCAGACCGGACTGAACAATAATATAACCGTTCTTCATTTCTAATTGGCCTTGAAACATCTCGGTATTCGGCTGATGGCCGATGGCAATGAATACGCCCATTACATCGAGTGACTCGATTGTGTCTGACTTGGTGTCTTGCAGACGCACGCCTGTTACACCCATTTCATCACCTGTGACTTCTTCCAATATACGGTCTGTGTGTAAAATAATTTGACCGTTGGCAACTTTGTCCATTAAACGATCAATCAGAATTTTTTCAGCACGGAAGCTATCACGACGATGAATCAGATGCACTTCAGAGGCAATATTAGATAAGTACAACGCTTCTTCAACGGCGGTATTTCCTCCCCCGACAACCGCGACTTTCTGATTGCGGTAAAAGAAACCGTCGCAGGTTGCGCAGGCGGACACGCCTCGTCCTTTAAATGCTTCTTCTGAAGGGAGACCCAGATATTTGGCTGACGCACCGGTTGAGATAATCAGCGCATCACATGTGTAGGTCTGGCTGTCACCTTTGAGTGTGAAAGGCCGTCGGGTAAAATCCACTTCATTGATGTGATCAAAAATAATGTCGGTATGAAAACGTTCCGCATGGGTTTTCATGCGCTCCATCAACCCCGGTCCGGTGAGCCCTTCCGGGTCTCCGGGCCAGTTTTCGACTTCAGTCGTTGTTGTGAGCTGGCCGCCCTGTTGCATACCGGTAATCAGAACAGGATTCAGATTGGCGCGAGCTGCATAAACCGCGGCTGTATAACCGGCAGGTCCGGAACCAAGAATCATCAATTTAGAATGCTTTATGTTGCTCATCTTATCCTCAGGGGAATCGTTTTATTCTATCTTGCTAACGATTGTAGGAGATTCCTTCATTCAATAAAAGTATGAAAAAAAGCATATTATGAAAGAAAAGGTTATAGATGGTGAGGAGAGCTGTGATGATTGAGAGACCGGTCCCATTAAAACTGATTGAGGTAATTGACTCATACCGTCTGCCTGTCTGCCGATCCCAAACGCGATAGGTAAAAATTCCGTATATTGCATTGCTTTGGTCTTTCCGTTGAACGGATAGTGCGGTTTTTAATTATGGTTTAGATGAAAATTCTTAATTTGTCATTGTTTGTCGTATTTTGAGTTATTGTTTATGGAAAATGCAAATTAATCGACTATTCTTTTGTTATAAAAATGTAAAATCATGCTAATTCTGAGTAGAGGAATTGAATATGATTCATCAACATGAGAATACACTGCATATTACCCATCTGAGTAATACGGCTATCCATCAACTGGCTCCTTCGTTTCAACAACTTCCTCATACGGCTCATGCCGACGGACAATATCGCTTGCGACGTTATTCGGTGATTCAGTTCATCAATGGGCAGGTGGTTGAAACCGACAAACATGATTTCACACAATCCAGTCAATATAACCCGTTTCAGGGGGATATTCAGCGCCAGTTTGAACCGGTGCTGCAAGAAACGCTGAGGAGTGACGGTTTGCGGGAAATGTGTGAGCTGTTTGTGGAAACCAATGGATTACCCGACGGACAAATTATAGATATTCATCAGATGCGTATTGCATCAGTGTTCGATGAGACCATGGTGTCACCGGAAGGGGTTCATCAGGACGGCTACGACTATATCGCGATGATTGGGATTGATCGCCATAATATTGTTGGTGGTGAACTGATGCTTTATCAGGATAACCATGGTGCACCGTTTTTCCGCAAAGTGCTGGAAGATGGTGAAGTCGCTATGGTGGCGGATAGTGCGCTCTGGCATAACGCGACGCCGATTCGTGTGATAGAACATGGAGAAGAAGGGCATATGGATGTGTTTGTTCTCACAGCAAAGGATGGAAACCATGAATTTCACGCCTGAGGCTGCCCGCCAGCAATTTCCGGTATTCCGGCAAGATCAGCAGCGGTTACCTTTGTTCTTTGATGGGCCGGGCGGAAGTCAGGTTCCGGCCATCGTCGGGGAACAAATTGCTCAGTATCTGTCGGGAGGAACCGCAAATGTGGGCGGGTATTACCCGACGAGTTTTCACACCGGTCAGCTGGTGGCGCAGGCAAGGGAAGTGGTTCAGGCATTTTTGAATGCTCCGGCAGCTGAGAATATTGTGTTCGGGGCGAATATGACCACGTTGACATTCCATATGAGTCGGATTTTAAGTCGTGAATGGCAAAGTGGTGATGAAGTGATTGTCACGGAGCTGGATCATTATGCCAATGTGTCGAGCTGGCAGCAGGCGGCAGCTGATCGAGGCGCAGTGATCCATCAGGCCCGGGTTGATGAGAATCAATGTTCACTGGATATTGAGCATCTGCTCTCTCTCATTGGTGAACGCACGCGACTGGTGGCAGTGACCTATGCGTCCAATACCACCGGCTCTATCGTTGATGTCCGGCGGATTATCGCAGCTGCGCATCAGGTCGGTGCATTGGTTTACGTTGATGCGGTTCATTTTGCCCCGCATCAGTTAATTGATGTACAGGCGTTGGATTGTGATTTCCTGGTCTGTTCCGCGTATAAATTTTATGGCCCCCATATCGGCATTTTGTACATTGCGCCGCGCTGGCTGGCGCATTTCATGCCCTATAAAGTTGAGTCGGCACCGAATGTGGGGCCGGGGCGTTATGAAACGGGGACGCTGAATTTTGAAGGTTTGGCCGGGATAATCGGGACGATAGAATATCTTGCTCAATGGGGCAACGCGGAGGACTCACTTAGAATGAGGCTGGCCGAGAGCTTCACCCAGTATCAACAGCATGAGCAGCGGTTAGCTGCGCTGTTTTTATCACTGACAGATACGTTAACTTCAGCACAGTTGTACGGAGCTGATGTTGCTGACAGTGCGGTAAGAACCCCGACGTTTGCGCTGCGCTTTGCACATCATACTCCGGCGGCAATTGCCAAATCGCTGGGAGAACAGAATATTTGCGTGTGGCATGGTCACTTTTATGCGCTGGGTCTGGTGAGACGCTTAGGACTCGAAAGCCACGGAGTTCTGCGTATTGGTATGATGCACTACAATACCGAGGCAGAAATTCACCATTTATTCGAACATTTGCAGCGTCTGGAGAAAAGTTAACCGCAGTGGTTGTTTGCGGTGCAGCGGATAAGTAGGGATAAGATGTGTGGAACGTCACTGTTCTCACACATCATCACGACCACATCAAATATTGATTGCGCGTGAATTAAAGCGGTTGAAATTCAACTTCATAAGAGGTGAATTTCCGAATATTGATGACCCCGGTATCGAGGATCAGATACTGTCCTTTGATTCCTTGTAAGAGACCTGACACCCCGGGGTTTTTATCAAAATTGTGTGACACGATTTTGGTCGGGTGCTGTTGTACCGGAAACTGAATATCCGTGATATCAGGATTGACCGCAGTGACGGCGTCTTCCCCATATGTCTGGCGGATATTCTCAACTGTTTTCTCAACCAACGGACGAAGTTTTTCTGCCTGTTCATGAAGCGCGAGTGGATCTTGATCTTCTTTTAATAAGGTGCGCCAGTTGGTTTTGTCGGCAATATGCTGCGCCAATTCGACTTCGATTAAGCCGGAAATATAACGATTCTTCACTTTGAAAATCGGTAATCCTTGCGTCGCCCCTTGATCGATCCAGCGGGTTGGAATCTGGGAGTGGCGGGTAATACCGACTTTGAGGCCGGATGTGTTGGAGAGATAGACATAATGATCTGTCATGCAATGTGACTGTGCCCATTCCGGCTCCCGGCAGGTTCCTTGCTCATAGTGGCAGGTTTCCGGCTTCATAATACACATATCGCAACTGGCTAACTTCTGCATACAGACATAGCAGTGTCCCTGCGCGTAACTTTTTTTGGTACGCTTACCGCAATGGCAACAATAAATATTGCCGGTATAGGTGAGGGATAGCGGATGGCCGATCAGTGGATTCAAGGCGATTTCCGTTGCTCCGACAGGGAGAAAATACTCGGTGTGTGGGTTGAGGGTCGCACGTAATTTACTGAGAGTTCCCTTGATGACTGAAGACATGACATTGCTCTTTTTATAGTTGAAATTGATATCAATGAAGCGGGTTATAGCAAAACGGGTCAAGGCTTGTTTGAATAGCGCAATGTGACCCGTGTTGCTGATATACCGACATCATCCCGTGATATTAACAGAATTGAGTCTCCTCTAGCGAGTTTACTCAGCGGCGTGAGGATTTTTTGTCTCGGTTGGATGAGTGTCGTTCTCAGATATTTCTGCCGGTGTTTCATCAGAGAAAATCGGTTCTTTAGGTCCGAGGAACTTAGGTTTGGCATCGATGATGAACAGATCGAGGATCGCTCTGGCCCGGGCAAAAATTTCACGGATTCTTATTTTGAAATCTGTACCGTGGGCCGGGCCGGGAACAGCGAAGCAAGCCGCATCAATCTCGTGGTAGTTCGCGATAAACAGCGCTCGTTCACAATGAAAGCGCTGAGTAATAATCAGAAAATGGTTGGTATCAAAGATTTTTTTTGCCCGGACAATTGAATCGAGCGTCCTGAATCCGGCATAGTCCAGAGCGATATCTTGCTCCGGTATACCTGCTTTCATCAAATCGCGTTTCATGGTCCATGGCTCATTGTAAGAACGGTGCGCATTATCGCCACTGAGCAGAAAATGAGTCACTTTGCGTGAACGGTAGAGCTGAATCGCAGCTTCAATACGATGGGTGTAATACGCATTGAGTATGCGTCCCAGATACTTACTGGTTCCTAACACGACTGCCACTTGATAGTGCTCAATGTGATCGGTATTGGTGAGTATCTGGTCCTGTGTTTTCCAACTGATCCAGCGATCAATGACGAACAGAGAGACTGCCAACACAAGCAGCATGATGAGCAGACCTTTCATGATCTGCCAGCCCAAACGGCATATTCTGCTTATGCAACCGCTATCGGCGCAATACTTACTGAGACGAGAGTGGATAACTATACCTTTTACCTAAATTATATTTGTCGGTTTTTTTGGGCCCAAAGCCCGATGCCGACAAAACTGACAATGACAACGACAAACATGGTGCCTCGTTCTAAGTGGGCAAGTGTCCGAGCTAAGTCAGGGCTTAGTTTGACGATGATAAATCCATAACCAAATGCATTGAGTAATATAAAGGTAAATGTGCGAATGACAAAGTGCTGATTACGCAACATTCGGCGTAACAACGCATTAATTTCACCACCCAGCATCACTAGCAGGCAAGCAATCAGTGCGATAGAGATTTCTTCCAGATAAGGTGCGAGATACTGTCCCGCGGGGTTGAAAAAATGCAACATGGTATGAATGTCCTTGCAAATAAAAAGCCTCTGTTATAGAGGCTTAGCTTATCATATTGATTTGTCTGACTGTTTTTAGAACGCGACGCGCTTATAGCGACGATAAACAGGTTGCCAGAAATTACGCTCGATCGCTTGTTCCAGTGCTTCCGGTGTAATTGCATCAGCCACGCCTTGTTCAATGGCTTTTTTCGCGACTGCCATTGCAATTTTCTTCGAAACAGAGTGAATTGCTTCCAAAGGTGGCAGCAGTGAACCGTGACCATTGATGGCCAGTGGGGAACATTCAGCCAATGCCCGGCTTGATTCCATCAGCATTTCCTTGGTGACACGTTTTGCATTGGCTGCCAGTACACCCAGCCCGATGCCGGGGAAAATATAACTATTGTTACACTGAGCAATCGGATAGAGCTTGTCGCCTAACATGACCGGTTCAAACGGGCTACCGGTTGCAACCAGCGCTTCGCCGTTTGTCCATGCGATCAAATCGCTTGGCAAAGCTTCCACCCGGCTTGTCGGGTTAGATAACGGGAAGATAATCGGACGCGGACAGTGTTGGTGCATTTCGCGGATGATTTCTTCGCTGAAGAGTCCCGGAGCACCGGATACACCGATCAACACGGTTGGCTTGGCTTCGCGAACCACATCGTGCAGTGAGAACCCTGTTCCTTCTGCTTCCCAATCTTGGGTATTGGATTTTTTCTGAACCAGACGTTGTTGGAAATCCAGCAGGTTTGGCATACCTTCTTGGAGTAATCCCCAACGGTCAACCATATAGACCTGTGAGCGCGCTTGCTGATCGGAAATACCTTCTGAAACCATCTGAGCAATAATTGCTTCGGCAATCCCGCATCCCGCGGACCCGGCACCTAAGAAGGTGATTCGCTGTTCTGAAAGTTTGCTGCCCGCAGCTTTACATGCAGCCAGTAAAGAACCGACGGTAATTGCGGCCGTCCCCTGAATATCATCGTTAAAACAGCAAATCCGGTCTTTGTAACGCTCAAGCAGTGGCATGGCATTTTTCTGGGCGAAGTCTTCAAACTGAACCAGAGCATCCGGCCAGCGGCGTTGTACGGCTTGGATAAACTCTTCAACAAATGCATCGTATTCTGCACCGGTAATACGCGGATGACGCCAACCCATATACATGGGGTCAGCCAAACGTTGCGGGTTATTGGTGCCGACATCCAACACAATCGGAAGCGTATAAGCGGGGCTGATACCACCACAGGCGGTATACAGGGCCAGTTTTCCGATTGGAATCCCCATTCCGCCGATGCCTTGGTCACCCAGACCAAGAATACGTTCACCATCGGTTACCACGATAACTTTGACGTGATGGTTGGAAGCATTATTCAGGATGTCATCAATTTGATTGCGGTTCGGATATGAAATAAATAGTCCACGACCACGGCGATAAATATTAGAAAAGTTTTCACATGCAGCACCGACGGTCGGTGTGTAGATGATTGGCATCATCTCAGTAATGTGATTTTGAACCAGCCGGTAAAAGAGTGTCTCATTGGTATCTTGTATATTACGAAGATAAATATGCTTATCCATATCATTATCGAAATTACAATATTGCTGATACGCACGGACGACTTGTTCCTGAATGGTTTCTGTCGCTTCGGGGAGCAGGCCGGCAAGGTTAAATGAGCTTCTTTCTTCTGCGGTAAAAGCTGCACCTTTGTTGAGCAGTGGTGTACTGAGAAGCATAGAGCCCGCATGGGAAATATATAAAGGGCGTTTGTCGTTGTTCATTGTATGCCTATATTTTGTAGGATGATGAAGGGGGAACCGGAGCAAATTTTACGGATACTCCAGTCGGTTGTAAATAGAGGCAATTTGACGTTTCCCTCATTCTCGCAGGTTAATCGTCGGATTTTTTGAAGCTGGTTTATCAATCTTTGTTTTTTGGTAAATAAACACAAGTTTATTTGTTAAACAAAATATGAATTATTCATATCAACAGGCTAAATATTTGTTCAATAGTTGTTATTTATATGCATCTGATAGAGCAATTGTATATATGTTTTCGGTCATAAAATATCGTTTTTTTATATTCTATTGCTATAAACGGATTGGCAGATCATAGTGTGTCTATGGTGCTGTCACTTTCGTGGGGGGACGAAATGATTCAACCGAGCCGAGTTCTGGGTGTATTTGATTACACCGCATTTCTGGATGTTGCATGTCATAAACATTGGACGATCTTTGAAGCCTTTTTTCATACAGAGCACGTTGCACATGATGACGCGTCACAAATGACTTGTCAGGAACTAGCCCCGGATGAACGTTTGTGGAAGAAAGCACTCCAAAATCTGTCATTGGGGCGTAGTGATCAAGAAAATCTGATGATTTTGTCAAAGTTGGCAAGGGCGGAAGGGATAAATGCGTTACAAGTGATGATGCCTTATGCTTTGGATGCACAACAGCTTCGTGAGATTGAAACGCTGGGGTGTCATGCGACTCAGGTAGTTGAGGCGGATGAACTGTTGATTGAGTGGTAAATTGAAGTGAGACTATCAGTTATTTGAACCCGCTCATCGTCAGTATCGCGATGAGCGGATGATGATATCGATCAGCCGGTTGATGCAATCATCGGTTCTGCTATCGAAGGTTTGGTTATCGAAGCATTATGCATGCTGAATAAGACCATACTCTCGGTCAAGTATCTCAACAATTTCTTGTTTTGGATTGTCACTCAGATGGATGGGATGACCCGTAATCTTTTCGGCAATACTTGTATAAGTTTCGGAAACATCCAGTAGTGCTTGCAATGGTAAGGCATTGTCTCTGGCGAGAGCCTCCCGTTCAGGCATTCGCGCTTTGTTCAGCAGAATATCCGGGTCTGGGAAGTAGTTCAGCAAAAATTGACGGAAGCCTTCTTTTGAATTTTCAACGATATGACCAGATGCATATTGCTGACCATCCCAGATTCGGGATGAATCCGGTGTACCGACTTCATCCATATAAATGAGTTTATCTTGTCCCTGAGCATCGGTGACATAACCAAATTCAAACTTGGTATCGACGAAAATCTGGTCAATATCAGCGAGCGCCTGACTGATCACATCAAAGCCTTCTTTGAGTAACTTTTCATATAAACCGATATCTGCCGGACGACGGAAGTTAAACGCTGCGTAGTTTGCTTCAATATCTTGGCGGCTAATGTTGACGTCATCGGCCTCCGGTACACCGGGAATTCCTTTGAGAATCCCTTTGGTTGATGGTGTAAGCAGGAGTTCAGGCAGTTGCTTATCTTTTTCTAACCCTTCGGGAAGCTGGATTCCGCAAAATTCTCGCTCACCTTTGTCGTACGCTCGCCACATTGAGCCTGTGATGTAGTTACGGCAGATTGCTTCAATTTTAATGGGTGTGGCTTTCTGAACAATCCAGACAAACGGGTGGGGGATATCAAGAATATGGCTGTCTGCCAGGCCGTGTTGGCGAAACAGTTTGAACCAGTGGTTGGAAATCGCGTTGAGTGCAGCCCCTTTTCCCGGAACCCCGGCAACACCACCTTCAGCATGCCAGATACAGTCAAAAGCAGAGATACGGTCACTAATCACCATAATTGCCAGCGGGGCATCTGCTGCAACGTTGTAGCCTTTTTGTTCAATCAGGCGACGGCTGTCTTCTTCGGTTAACCAGTAAACGGAACGCACTTTTCCACTATGAACGGGTTTGCTGGTGCGAATGGGGAGGTCGTCATTGACGGCGAGAATTTGATCGGCGAGGCTCATTCAGACATTCCTATCTAAAAAGTAATCGGTTCAACTGACAGATACCCGTTGACCAGACACAGAGTGACAAACATCACGGGATATCCGATTTCTGAGCGCATCATACCAGAACTATTTTTCACTGCCAGAGAAAAAGCAAACGTTTGCTTTGGGGTGGTATTTTTTAACCAGTCACGGATTAAAAAAATCCCCTCGCGTAGATTCGAGGGGAAGAAAAGGGGATTGCTTATGTTGTGTTACTTGTTGTCGAATGAGTCTTGCTATTTATTTTATTCGTCGCGGCTCGTTAGTCGCGTCGGCTAGTGGTAGCAGTGGCTCGGATCCGCCACGAAGAAAACCTCACAATGGTATTGTTTACCTAATTGTATGAGTTGTGTTTGCGCTTGTTCAGTGAGTTGTTGTGAAGCCACAATAGCGCAGGCATTGCCTGATAGAATGGCTTTACGGATCACATGATATTCATCCATTGTCCGTGAGGGCCTCAGTTGTACGACTTGATGACCCGGAATCTTGTGTGAATCAAGTGAGCGCAGATCCGGCCGGTAGGATTCAGATGTGACCAGAATCCACTGTGGCAGTCGAGAGAGTTGTGCCAAACGATCATAAAGCGAGCTTTCCATGGCACAGTATCGGGTCGCACCTTCAGGTGTATGACGACCGGCATAGTGGAGGGCTCCGGATGAGTTCATGAAATCATTCAACAAACGCATAATACTGTTTCCTTATACATGCTGTTCGTATATACAGTATTTTATATTGAATGACTGATCAAGCAGGAATTGGCGTAAATTTGTACTTTTCTGTTATCAAGATCTCATTACTGAATATTTTCTTGCCGTGAGTGCGAACTGGTGTGGGAATACACAGGTACAACACAGCCGTCTGTCAGCCGTTTTAAATTGAGCGAGTTAGTGATCGTGAAACAGATACATAGCGGCGAGTTGCGATATTGTCGCGATAAGCAGTATGACGGATACTATGACTGGGCTCTGTATGGTTTGGAGCTCTATTGTGCCGAGCTGCTTTGCTGATGGGCTAATAGTGATTTTAATGCTTGATTCAACCGTTTCATCTCTTCATCACTACCTTTCATGTCAGGGTGATAAATTTTGCTCAGCTGTTTATAACGTAGTTTGATTTGTTTGATATCCGGTATTTCTGTGGCTGAGAAACCGAATAAGGCACAGGCTAAGTCGAGGTTCTGTGGATGAGCCGGTTGTTGTTTGAGCTGAGTTTGTTGTAAACGCTTAAGTTCTTGAAACAGCATGGTCATCTGTTGTTTCTGTTTACGAATGGTTTGTTCCTGCTGTTTGATTTTTTGTTGTTGCGTGTTGGTGCCGGACTGAATCGGCAACGACTCTGACGGTTGTGTCTGAACCACGGGGTGAGTTGCTTCCGCTATTCTGAGCTGTTTTTTGAGTCGAACAGAAACAACCCCCAGCAACGCCACTACCAGCATCAATATTGCCGCGATCACGCTGGATATGATCTGCGGCAGAGTAAATTGAGTCGCATCTTGTGCGTTCTTGAAAGCGGGACTTCCGGGCACCGGAGAGGATGCAGGATCGACTGCTTGCGCATCTTCGAAGGCTTTTCTCTGTGAAATCTCTTTCATTCTGCGGTGATTGAACTGTTGTTCGAGTAACTGGCTATAGCGTTGCTCTGCGATTGGGTTGGACTGGCCTGCAATCCGATACCAAACCAATGCTTGCGTTTCACCCGACAGGTCTGCGACTTGTTCATAGAGTTGACCCAGTTTGAACTGTGCCGCAGTGTCCCCCTGCGTTGCTAGTCGGGTCAGCCAATAGATCGCTTGTGTCTTATCCGGTGTGACACCGTTGCTGCCATTGAGATAAGCATTTGCGACCTGTAGTTGTGCCTGCGTATGGCCGTTTTCTGCGGCTTGTTCCATCCAGTAAAAAGACTGCTTGGGGTCGGCTTTTACCCCATCTCCCTGTTGATAATGCAAGGCAAGTTGGTACTGTGCGTTTCTATCACGCAATATGGCTTGTTGACGTAGGGTATTGATGTCGGCTGCATGAGCAGATGCAAGAACCAGCAGCAAACATATCAGTAATAATCTCAATCGCACTCCCGATCCCTGTTGAATTGGTTTCGTTTTCACCCGTTGTTGCATTCTGTCTTTGAGTTGCTTCGCACCCGGCCAGTAGCGAGAGCAGAGAAAGCATGATGATAGTTCGTTTCACTGAGATACTCTCTGATCGTTATTCCTATATCATGAATCAAAATTATCTATCACATTGTAGACAATAATTCGGATGAATTATTTCAATAATTTTGGTGCCTGTGCACCATCAATCGGTCTGTTGACAGAAATTTTACGTCCCTTTTTCAATCCGGTTTCGTAATCTTCGGTTAAATTTTTCATTGCTTCTTTCAGTTGTTTCTTAAACGTTTCCCGGTCAATATTCTGGAATTCACGATCAATATAGCTGTTGATTTTATCTGCTGAATCTTGATCGGGGGTGATATCCGGTAATTTTTCCAGAGCGCCTTCGATCCAACCGGATACAAAAGAGTTGACCCGGCGTGACACTTCTTGTGTCGAGGTGCCACTGCCAGCAAAACTATTGCGAAACTGACCGGTTTGCTCGTTCATTTCACGATAAATGACATCAAAGGCAAAAGCAGCAAAAATAGCGCGATCCGCTTCACCGATAAACTCGGCTCTTTTCAAACCTTTATGATTGAGTAATACGGCTTCTACGCCAAACTTGGTGTTGATACCCCGGATAATTCGGAGCAGGTGGCTGCTGATTTGGGTTGGTAGCAGGTGAGAAGACTGGGTTTTTCCCATTTTGATGAATTCAATATCATCTTTGTGCAGACCATATTTTAACATCAGGCTATGCGCCATTTTGATGGCACTTGCCGCCTCATTCACATTAGCGGAATTACCAAGTTCCAAGCATTTAGCGATTTTTTTAAGGGCTTTTTCTTTATTCATTGACCTGAAATATAGGGAGTTGAGATGTACAGCAAAGTCCGTCATTCTAACTTTTCTGACCGAAAATGGAAAGAATGAAAAGAGAGTCGTCAGTCGCAACTGACGGGGGATGACGGCGAGTAGCGGTGTGACCGGCGTACCGTTAATGCCAGCATGATGAGCAACCGTTGAGGAGACGATGAAGTCGAACGGATCCGGATAAAGTGACTTTTATCCGGATAAAATCAATGGGTGGTGCTTATAAACCGAGTTGATCGAGTAAGTCAGCTGCGTTGGACTCTGAGGAATCATCGTTTTGATTTTTCTGATGATTGCTAGAGGATTGAGTGGATGAAGCTTGTGCGGATTGTTGCCATGTGGATTCCAGAATATCGTCTGGGTTTTCATCTTCGGAAACTTCAAATTCTTCTAACTGAATGAATTCGGTTTTATCCATTGCAAGCTCAAGATAGAAAATGTTGTTTTTTTCAGTAGAGAAGGTAACCCGGCGCGCTTGAGGACGATCGAGATTGGTATCAACAGAAAGCAAAACTTGTTTGTTCAATGACAGCATTTTCGGCTGGTTTTGGGTAATGTTGGTCTGTAGCTCTTTGCGAACTTTATTGGTGAAATCACCAACGAGCTGATTCATCAGTTCGCCTAATACATCACCGACTTCGTCCGATGTATGTAGTACGGCCAACTCTTCTTCCGGCATCCCCATATTACGCATGTAATTACTGTAAATCTCCAGTGCTGCTTTGGCATTGAAGTTAATGACAACCAATCCGGTAAACCCGCCATCAAAAAGCACAAAACAACCAAAATCAGGTTTGAGTGCCGTTTTGTTAATTTTCTGAACCATAGCAGAATAATGGATCTGCGAAGCGGTTGCTGTCGTAAGCACCTTAGAAACAGACTGGCACAACATCAGCAGAATATCTTCTGTGGTGACTACTTGACTTTTTTTCATATGATTGTCCATCAAAATATTTCAACAACAAGGCATCACATCATGCCTTTTCCTATTCTTGAACCGAGATTCTGTTTTAATCGCCTCATTAAATGTTGTAAAGTGACCCAACTCAAAGATCAAGAACAAAAAGTATTAACCCATCGCTGCATTGAAGTCAGCGTTGCACGGATAGGAAGCAAATGTTACCAAGACTTCACCATCAATCCGATATCGATCCCGTCATATTCCAATTTTTACAAGAGCTTGAATCTCACGAATTTTCCGGTGATATCGAAACGCACTATTCAAGTCGTCTTGCGGTGTCTACAGACAATAGTGTTTATCAGCAGTTACCGCAAGCAGTCATTCATCCAAAAACAACAGAAGATGTTGTACTGATTGGGAAAATGAGTGCGAAATCGGTTTATAAAACAGTGACCTTTTCAGCGCGGGGCGGTGGAACGGGAACCAATGGTCAATCGTTGACGAAAGGAATTGTCGTCGATTTATCCCGTCATATGAACAACATTCTGGAAATCAATCCGGAAGAAGGGTGGGTTCGTGTGCAGGCCGGAGTGATCAAAGATCAACTCAATGACGCCGTCAGACCTTATGGTTATTTCTTCTCTCCCGATCTTTCCACCAGTAACCGGGCGACGCTCGGTGGTATGATAAACACCGATGCCTCCGGACAAGGGTCGTTGAAATATGGTAAGACCTCGGATCATGTACTGTCGTTACAGGCGGTATTTGCCGATGGTTCGATACTGGAAACGGATCTGTCGGCTGGATTGCCGGAGCAACAGACCTATGCTGCCAAAGCTCTGGCCGTCACCGAATCTGTTTGTCGGGAAAAGCGGGCTCAGATTCTGGACAAATTCCCGCCCTTGAATCGGTTTTTGACCGGTTATGATCTGAAAAATGCACTCGATGAAACCAATGACACGTTTAATTTCACGCGCGTTTTGTGTGGTGCTGAAGGGTCGTTGGCATTTATTACTGAAGCCAAGCTGAATTTAACACCGATTCCCAAGGTGCGGATGCTGGTCAATGTCAAATATAACAGCTTTGAGTCAGCTCTCAGAAATGCGCCATTCATGGTTAAAGCCCAGGCCTTATCTGTCGAAACGGTCGATTCGACAGTGTTGAATCTGGCAAAGCAGGATATTGTCTGGCACAGCGTCAACGATTTATTGTCTGACGTTCCCGGCAAAGAGATGCAGGGCATCAATATCGTTGAATACGCAGGGCAGGATCTGGCTGAAATCGAGTCTCAGGTTCAGGCGTTGACTGATAAACTGGATCAGATGCTGGAAAACGAAGAGGCTGGCATTATTGGCTATCAGGTTTGTCAGGACTTGGCCAGTATCAATCGTATTTATAATATGAGAAAGAAGGCGGTGGGATTACTCGGGGCAGCGAAAGGCCGGGCCAAACCCGTCGCATTTACGGAAGATACCTGTGTGCCACCAGAAAATCTGGCTGATTTTATCGCGGAATTTCGCACCTTGCTCGATTCTAAGTCACTGGCTTACGGGATGTTTGGTCATGTAGATGCGGGGGTATTGCATGTGCGTCCTGCATTGGATATGTGCGATCCGCAACAAGAAGCGATGATGCATCGTATCTCGGATGAAGTGGTTAAACTGGTCGCCAAATATGGCGGTTTGATGTGGGGAGAGCACGGGAAAGGCTATCGTTCCGAATATGGCCCGGAATTCTTCGGTGAAGAACTGTTTCAGGAGCTTCGGCGGGTGAAGGCTGCTTTTGACCCGCATAATCAAATGAACCCGGGGAAAATCTGTACACCGCTGGATAGTGATCATCAACTGGTGAAAGTCTCGGATGTCAAACGGGGTTATTTTGACCGCCAAATCGATATTCAGGTTCGTGACAGTTTCAAACAGGCGATGGAATGTAACGGTAATGGTCTCTGCTTTAATTATGAAACCAGCTCTCCGATGTGCCCTTCAATGAAAGTGACAGCGGATCGACGCCATTCTCCGAAAGGTCGGGCAGGATTGGTTCGCGAATGGCTGCGTCAGTTAACAGAACAGGGTGTTGATATTCTTGATTTGGAAAAACAAACCTTGAACTCGACGTTATCGGTTAAAACGCTGATTGATCGGATTCGTCATGCCTGGCGGAAAGAGCAAGAGAGTGATTTTTCTCATGAAGTTTATGAAGCGATGAATGGATGTCTGGCGTGTAAAGCCTGCGCCAGCCAATGCCCGATTAAAGTGGATGTTCCGAGTTTCCGGGCCCGTTTCCTGAATCTTTACCATACTCGTTATCCGCGACCCGTCAAAGATTATCTGGTTGCCAATATTGAAACCATGTTGCCGCTGATGGCCAAGGTCCCGACGATGGTAAATGGCGTTCTGTCCCAGAGTTGGATGCAACACCTTACCCGTTCGACGGTGGGTTACATTGACGCGCCTTTGCTGACGGTGCCGACACTTGCCAAACGGGTTCGTCATAAAGCATTGGTGCCTTACCATTCTGAAGGGCTGGCTCAGATTCCTGAGTCACTGCGTCAGGACTATGTCATTATCGTTCAAGACCCGTTTACCAGCTATTATGATGCAGATGTGGTCGATGATTTTATTGATTTAGTGATTCGGTTAGGCAAACATCCGGTGCTGCTGCCATTCAAGCCGAATGGTAAAGCACAGCATGTGAAGGGATTCCTCAAACAGTTTACGGCAACGGCCAGCTCAACGGCTGCGTTTCTCCGGGAGGTGGCTGAACTGGGGATTCCGATGGTTGGTGTCGATCCCGCCACGGTGTTGTGTTATCGCGATGAGTATCAGGAAATTTTGGGTGAGCAACGTGGCGCATTTCAGGTCTTGAGTGTTCATGAATGGATGGCACCACGCTTATCTGAATTCCATATCGAGTCGTCTCAGTCTGCTGTCGAGTCTCCTTGGTACCTGTTTTCGCACTGTACTGAAAAAACCAAGTTGCCGAATAGTGAGAAAGAGTGGACGATGATTTTCAGTCATTTTGGTGCCAAACTTGAGCCGGTTGCTGTTGGCTGCTGTGGGATGGCCGGGACTTTCGGTCATGAAGCGGACAAATTCGAGATGTCGAAAGATATCTATGGTTTGAGTTGGAAACCGAACTTTGAGCAGTTGCCGGCAGAGCGTTGTCTGGCCACTGGTTATTCCTGTCGGAGTCAGGTGAAGCGGTTTGAGCAGATCAAACCTAAACACCCGCTACAGGCGCTGTTGGTGCATCTTCAGTAACCGCTGCCTTGCACTGCCTCAGCTGCTATCTGATGATCACTGCTGGGGCCGTGGCGAAAGTGGGTTGAGAACTGTGTTGAGGTGAATCGTGAATCATCGTTTAGCATTGAAAGTCCCACCGGTGCTTGTCTTTGTGATTGCACTGATATTGATTCATTTGGGGCACTGGGGGTTACCCGGTGCGACGGTTGAATTGCCGTTTCGTTGGGGCGTGGTCATCGGGTGCTTATTGTTGTCTGGCTGGCTGGGGTTATCGGCGCTATTCACGTTTTATCGGGCCAGAACAACCGTCAATCCGGTGCGCCCTGAGTTAGCTGCAACGGTGGTCACACACGGCGTCTTCCGTTTTTCCCGTAATCCGATGTATCTGGGATTAGTGCTCATTCTGATCGCGGATGTCTATTGGCTGGGAAACATCACCGGGCTAATTGGGATCATCGGATTTGTGGCGTATATGACTTATTTTCAAATTATGCCTGAAGAGCGGATATTAGATGCCCGGTTTGGGGAACCTTATCAAGCATATCAGCGCCGCGTTCGACGCTGGCTATGATATGTGCTGAATCTCGTTATCAGAAAAACAAAAACCGCTGTGATATACAGCGGTTTTTTTGTGTCGTGATCAAGCGTTTCGACTGGCTGACTATTTAGGCGGCTTGGCCTGCAATACGCGCTTGAAATGCATCTTTGAGTTCATGAAACCGAGCGACCAGATTGTCAATCGCACCGTCATCGTATGGGCGTAATCCGCTGACGACCAGGCGTTTGGTCCCTTGTCCGACGATTTGATCGTGATTGATGAAATTAAAATACAGCGTGACGAGACCGCGTTTTCCATCAACATCGAATGTGGTATGACTGAGTTCGACTGTCGGATGCGTCAGATCAAGGTGAGTGAACTCCACTTCCATACTTTCATACATAACCAACGGACGATCACAGTTAATCATCACGTTTTTATTTTTCATCAAAGGGACAAGCAGGTGGGGAAAGTTCATCCCGGAAAAACGAGCATAACTGGTGACGAAATGTTCTATAAATGCGTCATTGTGGCTCACTTCTCCGTCGCGGTTCATATGAAGGTACTCTTTGCCGTTCTCATCAACAACGGCACTTTCTTTGCCTTCCATATTTTCAATATGCAACGGTGTTTTATCTCCGACCATACCAGAAAATTTAAATCTCATGTTCTGGCTAATCCCTTCTTTTTTCAACAGCACCGCAAAAAGTAAATCACCGGGCACACAAAAGCGTTTGTTATCCTCGTCGTGAATAGGATTGAAATCACCGGCAACTTTTTTAGCAAAGTGACTTGCTTGCTGGCGTGTAAATTGAAACTGATGGTTATTGCTTGAGAAATAAGAATTTAGGAACATATTTAATAGTAAGCAGTCAAAACTGACAGGAATTATATACGATTTTTAGCAAAAAAATGGTCTATCCAGATCAAAATTAATTAATAGGCCACGAGAATACATCCGCGGTTAGTGTAGTTTGTCAGACCATGAGTGTCAATATTTTGTCAATTTCATTAATTTGGTTATCAATTCCCAAATTATGCATGATTGCAATAAGTTTTTTGATAAATCACCAATTGCATAATGTATCGTGTCAAGAAAATATCAAAGTTCCACGCGGGGAGAAATAAGTGCCATGTGGCGGACACCAGCAGGCATCGTACAATACAAATTTTGTAATAAAACAAATCGTGTAATAAAACAAATCATGTAATAAAAATGGAATGATTCTGAGCGCAAATAAACCACGGTTCCCGTTCCGGGAGCCGTGGTTTGGTGTTTTGTTTCGCAGACGTCGCTTAGTCTCTTTTCCAGAATATATGACAAAACTTCTGTTCCGGATCCCGGCTAATCAACATGCGGGCGAAAACATCATCTAAAGTGTCATTTTCTTCATTGACGAGGCCGATATTGACTTCAGCGTAGGTTTCTTTATCGACATCGAATCCAACCTGGTCGCTCCAGTCATCTTTGACATCGACCAACTCGGCAGCACCGCGTTCATCAAATTGTGCTGTGAACAGAATAATATCGGCTGGTTCGAGATTATCCGGTGCCATTTCGAGAAATATATCATAGGCTGTATCAATGGCTTCATCGTAAGAAATGAGTTGATTCATTCGCGTTATGCTCGGTTCATGAATTTACGTTCGGTTGTGTTGACGACAACCCGATCGCCCGTTGCGATATATTCCGGCACTTGAACAACTAAGCCGGTTGCGAAACGGGCTGGTTTGGTTCTTGCGGATGCTGAAGCGCCTTTAATCGACGGGTCTGTCTCTTCAATCACCAGTTCAACCGATGCCGGTAGATCCAAAGCAACGACTTGCTGATTGACGAGCACAACATACAGCCCTTGAGTCTCTTCGTTGATGAAGAGTAGTTCGTCAGCGATATCATCGTGTTTAAAAGTGTATTGGGTAAAATCTTCTGTATCCATGAAGATATATTCATCACCATCGATATACGAGAAACTGATTGGGCGTTTGGTCATATCAACCGTTTCAAGGACATCATCGGATTTAAAACGTTCATCGACCCGAGTACCAGTGGTTAAATCGGTGCAGCGGAACTTATAGATTTTTGCGCCACCACGGCCACCGGGTGTTGTAATTTCAATATCTTTCACCAACAGCATCTTGCCATTGGTATCGACGACAAAGCCTTTTTTAATTTCACTTGTCTTCGGCATTGCTTTTCCTTACATGGATTGATTTGAGAAAAGCCGATTATATACTGACTCAAGTGCGTTAATCACCTCTTGTTCTCTTCTTTTGGGAGAAACATGTCTCTCCGCGACCTTCAGACATTCGTGATGATTGGCCGGATAGGTGAGGGGAAGGGCAATCAACCAATCGGGGACTCTATCTTTGATAATATCTTTTACAACAATATCTTTTAGAGTACTGATTCGTGTATGATAGCGAAGCTTTTCAGCCGTATTTTTGAGTTTTTATGATGACATATTCCGGTTATGCAATTACCAGTGATTAATCCGAACATTCCTTTTCAGTCGCAGTATCAGCCCGTTGTCAGTTCTCTTATTGCTTACTTAAAGGCTGGCCTGAAAGATAATCTGCACAGTGTCTATGTTTACGGCAGTGTTGCTCGAAAAACTGCTTGCCCCGGGCGTTCAAATATCGATGTCATCGTCGTGACGCATCGCCATTTTGACGATCAAAAAACCACAATTTTCAATACATTGCGCTGGCGTTTCAAAAAGGACTATCCGTTTGTCACCGATGTGTCGATTGAAACAGCGCTGGTTGAAGAGGTCGCCTCGCTCGACAGTCTTTTCTCATGGGGATTTCTGCTCCGTCACTGTTCTGTCTGTGTCTATGGCCCGGATTTAGCGGAATGTTTTGGCCATTATGAGCCGAGCTGGGAAATTGCCAAATTCTGGAATATGGATGTGGCGGATTGGGTCAGTTATTACCGGGATAAAATCGCAAAATCAAATGCCCCGGATGAACAGGTGAAGGCACAGCAGAGTATTGCTAAGAAATTACTCCGTGCGAGCTATTCTCTGGTGATGTATCGCGACAAACAGTGGATTGACGATCCTGTTGCTTGCGGAGAGCAGTTTCTTCATTATCATCCTGAGCGGCAAACCGATATTGAACGACTGGGGATATTACTGAAGACGCAGCGCGTTATCCCGAAACGTTCAGTCATCGGCCTGTTGGACGACTACGGACAATGGCTGGTCAAACAGTATCAGAAAACCGAATTCCGGATTGGTTGATAGCTAGCCAAGGGGCAATCGTTGTTTAGAACAGCCCTAATTGCGGCCGGGTCAATTCATCAAACCGATAGCCGATAAACGGTAGGATGGCATCAGCTACGGGTTTGAGTTGTTTATCGATATAGTGCTGGTAATCCAGTTTACTGGACTGATAGGCGACCGGTTCCGGGCCATTTAAAGTAATGACATATTCGATCACACCTTTATTTTGATATTGCAGCGGTCTTCCCCGTTGTTGATTGATGTCATCCGCCATCCGAGCCGCACGAACTTGCGGCGGGATATTTTTCTGGTATTCATGAAGTTTGCGACGTAGTCGTTTGCGATAGATCAGTTCCTGATCGTATTGGCCGTCAAGGGTTTCAGCAACGAGTTCACGAATGTAATCACAGGGATTTTCACCGTGGAAAACCCGCAGATAAAGTTGTTGCTGAAAACGTTTGGCGAGTTCAGTCCAGTCGGTTCTCGCACTCTCCAGCCCTTTAAAAATGAGCTGTTCTCCGTTGTCGGTTTGAATCAATCCCGCATAGCGTTTTTTCGAGCCGGTATCCGCACCGCGGATCGTTGGCATCAAAAATTTGGTGTAATGGGTCTCATATTCGATTTCGAGAAAGCTATTCAGACGATAGTTGTCCCATAAATGCGTTTTCCACCACTGGTTCACAGAAGTAACGAGTTGCTGACCAATGTGGTCGGCATCATGCTGATGATACACTCTACCTAACGATACGAATGTTGAATCCGTGTCGCCATAAATCACCTGATAACCTTGCGCTTCAATCAGTGTTTTTGTCTGCTTCATAATTTCATGGCCGCGCATTGTAATACTGGACGCCAGTCGAGTATCGAAAAAACGACAACCCGCAGAGCCGAGTACACCGTAGAATGAATTCATGATGATCTTAATGGCTTGAGAGAACGCTTTTTCTTGGTTCTTCTTCGCTTCGTCTCTGGCTGCCCAAAGGGTCTCGATCATCTGTGGCAGAAAATGTCGGGTGCGGTGAAATTGACCGCCACGAAATCCGGGCACGGCCTGATGTGCTTCAGGACCTACGTCGAGTTTGAGTCCTTCGATCAGCCCCAATGGATCAATCAAGAAAGAGCGGATGATAGAAGGATAAAGGCTTTTAAAATCGAGCACGAGTACCGAGTCATAGAGATTGGGGAGCGAGTCCATCACATAACCGCCGGGACTGGCTTGCCAGTGCGCTGCACTCAGGTTGGGGGCTACATAGCCTGCCCGATGAAGCTGCGGTAAATAAAGATTAGTAAAAGAAGCCACTGAACCACCGATTCGATCCAGCTCGATACCAGTGAGACGGGAGCGTTGAATAACAAAGTCGAGGAGGTGGGTTTTGGCAAAAATTCGATTCACTAACTGACAGTCTTTGAGGTTGTAAACCGCCAGACGGACTTTATCATGGCGAAACATGGTGTTGATTTCTTCCATCCGGTCATGCACTTGATGAATGGCTTTCCCCTCATTGAGTAGGGTCTGCGATACTGATTCCAGCGACCAGGAAGGGAACTGATAGGTCGCCGTTTTTAACGTATCGATGCCATCGAGAACCACACGGCCGGGAATGGTGACAAACCCTTGTTGAGATTGGCTCGATGTTCGGAAATAACTACTTTGGCGGTTGCGCCCCAGCATCAGTTTCAGATGGTGTTTTTCTGCCCGACGATGCAATAGACGGAAATCGAAATCAATGACGTTCCAACCGATAATAATGTCCGGGTCATAGGTTTGAAACCAATTGACCATGGCCAACAAAAGTGCGCGTTCATTTTCAACCCATTGGATCACCGGGATGTCACCGGTCTGATCAGTGGGAGAGCAACGTTCCTCCGGTGGGCGTTCATCTGTTTGTGGATCACCGATCATGATTACCCGGGAGTCCATTTCACTATCGAGCCCAATTGAGTACAAATGTCCTTTTTCCGAGCATTCGAGATCCAGAGAAACAACATTGAGCGTGGGTAAAAAATCGCCCCGACGACACTTTGCGTCCTGAACGATGCTGACATGACCCTGCTTGGTTATTTGACCGGTGAATTCAAAGCTTCCCCGAATAAAGCGTTCCATCAAATAGCGTTCAGCCAGTTTGATGTCACTTTCAAGTACTTCAATTTCTTCCCGACGACAGAGTTCATGGATATGGGCTGCTTCTTGTAATGTACTGGTATAACAAGCGGTCAACGGTTCATGCTCAAAACTTTTGAGTGGCAGCGGTTTTAATTCGGCGGTTATGCCCGTCTGAGTCAGCTTCTGGGCCATATATTTTGATTTCGTAGTCGGGATAAAACAGACCGGTTTCTCGTGGTGGATTAAAATTTGAGTTGGTCCTTCAGGCGTTGCCGCCCAAAGTTCTATCTGTGTCGTGCCGTTTATATCCCGCGCATGGCGGGTTAAAAGAAAACCTTTCCGGAGCGTCAAGCTTGGTTACTCATTTTGTTATTTATAGTCGTAATGATTTCATCAATTAATCGAATGCAGATCAATCTTCATTATAGTTTTATCGGTAAAATTTAGTGCATATCCTACACTATATAAGGATGTCTGATATCAGCATGTCTGGAGGATCGTATGATCACAATACACAGAGATTACTTATTGGTTCATCGCGGAAACAGAGATCACGCCCATGTGAAGGTTAATCCTGTCGGGCATATCGACATTGAGTTAAACTCATGTCAAGCGTGTTATCATTCCGCATTTGATGATATCCATTTTGAAAAAACGGGTAAAAAGACAAAACTGACTGGGAATCATCATTCATCTTCACCTTGGCAGGTGATGTTGTCTGATAACGATGCCAAAGAGCTTAATCATTTGATTGAAGAAGCAAATGAAGTCTATGAGGCATTGATGCGAGATCTGTAGTCAGATGTTGTATTAGTCGAATAAAGATTATATTCCCTGAAAATTTGTAAATTGGATTGATGCGCCAGGAAGGGGAGCTGATAAAGTGACCTGTTCAAGGCGTTTTTTTTGAATGCCCATTCATGGTGATGTTTGATCTGGCGATGTTTTATCCAGTGCACGTATCATGATGTAAGCTACTTATTATAAAGTAGTTTGTGCTTGTTTCTGGCGACGGAGAGGTTGGTGCAGAAACAAGATTTTGAGGTTGCTTAGATTAACGCGCTGAGAGACAAAGAAGTGCTTGCCAAAGCGATTGTTTGGGCTCATAGTCAGGGAATAGTGAAGGTTTTGGGTTAGGCACAACTGTGTCTGCCCGATGATGTTGAACCAATTGGGTGTTGAGCCAATTGATTGTGGAGATGCAAGTTTGATTAGCGTATTCCTTGTAGATGATCATGAGCTGGTTCGCACAGGGATTCGACGTATTATTGAAGACGTCCGTGGCATGAGCGTAGCAGGGGAAGCTGATAGCGGTGAACAAGCGGTAAAATGGTGCCGTAATAACCATGTTGATGTTGTTTTAATGGATATGAATATGCCGGGAATCGGTGGCCTTGAAGCAACGAAAAAGATACTGCGTTATAATCCGGATATTCGTATCATCGTACTGACAGTACATACGGAAAATCCATTTCCGACCAAAGTGATGCAGGCTGGTGCGGCTGGGTATTTGTCCAAAGGTGCCGGGCCGGATGAGATGGTGAACGCGATTCGGGTTGTCCATAGCGGGCAACGCTATATCTCTCCTGAAATTGCACAGCAAATGGCACTGAGTCAGTTTTCACCTGCGTCTGAAAATCCGTTTGCCGATTTATCGGAACGTGAATTACAGATCATGATGATGATCACCAAAGGGCAAAAAGTCACTGATATTTCAGAACAGCTGAATTTGAGTCCGAAAACCGTTAACAGTTATCGCTATCGCCTGTTTGCCAAGCTGGATATCAACGGTGATGTCGAGTTAACCCATTTAGCGATACGACACGGAATGCTGGATACTGAGACGTTGTAGTGACCCAAGCATTTGACCCCTCTTCTTTTTTAGCAACCGTTACCAATCAGCCCGGTGTTTATCGAATGTATAATGCCGAGGCTGAGGTGATTTATGTTGGTAAAGCAAAAGATCTCAAAAAACGTTTATCCAGCTACTTTCGTAAGACGCTGGATAACGAAAAGACCAAAGCCTTAGTCAGTCATATTGCCAAAATTGATGTGACGATAACGCATACCGAAACCGAAGCGCTCATTCTGGAGCATAATTACATCAAGCAATACATGCCTAAATACAATGTGTTATTGCGTGATGATAAGTCTTATCCCTATATTTTTGTCAGTGCTCACAGGCATCCGAGAGTGTCGGTATACCGTGGCGCAAAAAAGAAAAAGGGAGAGTATTTCGGTCCTTATCCTGATGCCGGTGCCGTTCGTGAAACCCTGCATTTAATTCAGAGAATATTCCCCGTTCGACAATGTGAAGACTCCGTCTACAGCCATCGGACACGTCCTTGCCTGATGTATCAGATTGGTCGTTGTGCCGGTCCGTGTGTGCCGGATTTGATTTCAGAAGAATCGTATCAGGAGCTGGTGGGCGATCTACGGCTATTTTTACGCGGTAAAGATCAACAGGTTGTTTCAATGCTGGTGGAGAGAATGACTTCCGCCAGTGAGGCGTTACGTTTTGAGGACGCTGCGAAATACCGCGATCAGATTCAGGCGATTCGTCGCATTCAGGAACAGCAGTTCGTCTCAGCCGATAGCCTTGATGATATTGATGTGCTGGGATTTTCCCAGGAAAATGGCTTGGCCTGTATTCATGTATTGATGATCCGGCAGGGTAAAATTCTCGGCAGCCGGAGTTTTTTCCCTAAAATTCCCGGCAATACCACGCACGAAGAGGTGTTTGAAAGTTTCCTCAAGCAGTATTATCTCTCTCATAACGAGTCGCGGACACTGCCGACTAAAGTGATTGTGAATCGGGGATTGCTGGAGGATGTTCAAGTTTTCCAAGTGCTGTTGACCGAGATGGCCGGGCGAAAAGTGCAGTTCTTTACCGAGCCGTCAGGGGTGCGCGGGCGATACCTGAAGTTGGCGAATACCAATGCGCAGACCGCAATCACTACCCGTCAGAATCATCGCATGACTATCTTACAACGGGTCAAAGCGCTTCAGGAAGAATTAGAGATGGAGCAGATCCAACGGATGGAATGTTTTGATATCTCCCACACGATGGGGGAAAGTACCATCGCGTCATGTGTGGTATTCAATCAGGAAGGTCCGGTCAAACAGGAATATCGTCGTTATAATATTACCGGCATTACCGGTGGAGATGATTACGCTGCAATGGGGCAGGTTCTCGAACGACGTTATTCAAAGCAGATCGATGTAGATAAAATTCCGGATATTATCTTTATTGATGGGGGGAAAGGTCAGTTATCTCGTGCACATCAGATTGTTTCGCGTTATTGGGATGATTGGCCAAAGCGGCCTTTATTGATGGGGATTGCCAAAGGGGTTACCCGTAAACCGGGACTGGAAACTTTGTTGACGGTCGATGGTGATGAATTTCATCTGGCGAGCGATGCACCCGCATTGCATTTGATTCAACATATCCGTGATGAAAGTCATAATCATGCAATTAGCGGCCACCGTAACAAACGCGGGAAAAGTCGGCGAACGAGTGCGCTTGAAGGTATTGAAGGGATTGGTCCGAAACGGCGTCAGGCACTGTTGCAGTTTATGGGCGGGCTACAAGAACTGAAACGAGCCAGTGTTGAAGAAATCGCCAAAGTTCCGGGTATCAGTCGATCTTTGGCAGAAAATATTCATCAAGCATTGAAACAATAGCGAAAATACAGCAACATAACAGCGCAAACAATAAGAGCGAAGCATATGCGTTTAAATATCCCCAATATATTGTCCCTGATTCGACTTTTCCTCATTCCGGTATTCGTGATCGCTTTTTATTTACCCTATAGCTGGTCTTCTTTTGCTGCGGCCGTGGTGTTCTGGGTGGCAGGGATCACCGACTGGCTTGATGGGATGATCGCGAGAAAATTAAAACAAACCTCTCGTTTCGGTGCATTTATCGACCCAGTTGCAGATAAAGTTTTAGTGGCGACGGCACTGATTTTGATTACGGAATACTTCCATAGCATCTGGATTACCATTCCTGCTGTGACCATGATTGCCAGAGAAATCATTATTTCTGCGTTGCGGGAGTGGATGGCAGAGATCGGTAAGCGGGCAAGTGTCGCCGTTTCTTGGATTGGTAAAGTGAAAACAATGACACAGATGTTTGCGTTGCTCGCATTGATTTGGCGTTATGATGACTGGATGATTTGGTTAGGATATATCTCAATTTATGTCGCAACAATTTTGACTTACTGGTCGATGTGGCAGTATTTGATCGCAGCTAAAGATGATCTTCTGAGCGAAGAAAATCATTGATAGTGCATCATTCTTGATGATGAACCCTGATATGACTATTTTCATATCAGGGTTTTTTAATAACTTATTATAACTAATTGAATTTAATCATTTTATTGTGCAGTAGTTCATTTTCATTCGATGATGTATAGTGAATAAAGTGATGTTTTCTCACGCGATCTGTCCTCATCAATGTCGAACACTATCTTAGTTATCCACAAAATCTGTGGATAAGATGTTTTAAAGGCAGTGAGTAACAATAACTTTTTGATTTAAAAATGAACGTGCACAAAAAAAGAACATTTTGTGCACGATTTTGGCGCGTTAGGAAGTGGGAGTTTTCTTGAACTGAACCAAGACTTTACCTTCTTTAGTCAGTACCGCTTTCAACATATACTCTATCGAGAGTGCGAGAGAAATATTCAGTACCACGAAAATTGCAATCATGATCATAAACTGATATTTGGCAGCAATGAATGGAGAAGCGCCCCCTAATATTTGCCCTGTCATCATTCCCGGTAAAGTGACCAATCCAATGCTTGCCATAGAAGCTAAAATCGGTGCATTCGCTTTTTGGATTGCATTTTGAATAAATGGTCGTGATGCGTAGCGGGGGGAGGCTCCTAAAGATATCGCTGCTTCGTATTCACTTCTGCGTTCTTGATAGGCCGTAAACAGATTTTGCAGGGCGACAATGTTGCCACTCAGTGTATTCCCCATCAACATCCCAGCCAAAGGAATCATGTACTGAGTGTTGTAAAAGGGCACCGGTTGGACCATCAACAGACACAACACAGCTAGCATGGGAAATAAGCCGATCATCATCCCTGTCATCAACGGGATGATTAACTGACGTTTAGGTAGATGGGCTTTTGATAGAATAGCACTCGCACCAACCCCGATGATGATGAATAGCCAGCAGGCATTCACAATAAGGCTGTTTAGTGCGAATAAATATTCCAGATAAATACCGACCAGACCCAGTTGTAGTGCCATTCGGGATACAGAGATAATAATATCTTTGCTGATCATCAGTCGGTAGTGAACACTCATAGCAATCGGAATAAGCAGTGTCAGGCTAAATATTGCCAACTGCCACCAAGAAATATCAATGACACTATTCATTACAGGCGGTTAAATTGATGAACGGAATGGCTACTCTATCTGAATTTGGGGGATAACCACAACTAGAATCGATGATTACTGACCATCATGATGACTTTCACAGACCGAATTGTTCGATGATTGGGGCATGTTGGGATTGATATAACGCTTGTTTGAGTTTTCCTTGCTGTTGATATTGCAATAATAACGGTCTAAGGGAGTGTTGCAGCACTGAAGTGTTCATGCCGGGGCGCAGTGTCGGTTCATAGAGAAGTTCCAGTAATACGATGTCCAAAGGCGATAGAAAGTCATTGGGTGTTTTATCATTGAATATGGAAGGGTAAGCCTGTTCTGAGTCATTGAACAATCCGAGTGCCTGGGTCGATTCTTCAATAATACATCCGAGCAATTTGCCGTGAGAACGGGCTTGATCGACAGGAATAACCACAGTTGCCCGACGGATTTCATGACTATCGGGATCAAGCTTTACGCCAAACATACAGACAGAACCCTTGGTATTTTTTAAAGCTTCCTTCCCGAGTTCTGTGCGAATAATCTGTCGCCATTGAGACTGACGCGTAAAATACCAAATAAAATTGGCATCAGCACGTTGAGTCACAATTGTGATAGGGACATGTGTCAGTTGTTCGAGATGAGCCAGATGGAGACGCGCCATTTTCTCGTGTAACGCTTGATCTCCGACATCATGCTGGAACCATACGCGAATCGGATGGGTCCACTTGGCGAGACGTGGTGCTTTTGTCGATGTAAATTCGTATTCGAGTGCGACATGGAAGAAAGCATTCTCAATAAACGCCGGACGTTCCCATGTCGGTAATTCAGCAAGCACTTGGTGACTGACGCTCAGGGTCATCATCAACCAGCATAGCCGTTGCCATCGCCATCGCCATCGCATATCAGTCTTCCGTCCCGAACTCAGGGATTCTGCTGAAGTGACTTTCGATCATGCGTTGTGTGACGATATGCTGCGGATTCGACAGGACATCCTCGGTATAACCGGATTCGACCACCTTACCTTCGTGCATGACGATGACTTTATCGGTAATGTGTTTAATGACACCAAGGTGTTGGGAAACATAGACGAAAGACACGCCCATTTCATCCTGTAACTCCATCAATAGATTGATGATCTGTGATCGCATGGCCATATCCAGACCATTTAATGCTTCATCGGCAACAATGATTGATGGTTGCAAAATCAGGGCTCTGGCGAGACACACCCGCTGCTTTTGTCCTGTTGCCAGCATCTGAGGATAAAAATAGGCATGTTCGGGGAGCAGACCAACCCGTAATAAGGTATCTTTCACCCGCTTCTGGCGAGCCTCGGGTAACATATCCGTATTCCGTTTCAGTGGCCCTTCCAAAATACGCCCAATCTGAATCTTCGGATTCAGCGATGTGTTTGGATCCTGAAAAATCATGCGGATGAGCTTACATCGAGTAGCATAATCTTTATGCTCCAGACGTTCGCCATTCACCCGGATTTCTCCCGTTGTCGGTTCGACCATGCCTGATAACATCCGAGCGAGAGTCGACTTACCCGAACCGTTTTGTCCGATGAATCCAATGGTTTGACCGACTTCCAATGTAAAATCTACCGACTCGACAGCATGATGAACTTTTTTCTTAAATAAGCTGGGACGAGTAATAAAAGTCTTCGATAAATCAGAAACTTCTAACAGAGGAATCGTCATTGTGTCTCTTCCATATTCAGCGGGTAGTGGCAGGAATATTTATGATTCTTAATCCAGCGGCTTTTCGGCATTTCAACACATTGACGTTGTGCATAAGGACATCTTGGTCCGAGCCGACAACCAATTGGCAAATGTTGCAGTGGTGGGATAGATCCCGGCAGTGAGTTTAATTTCTGCTTATGTGGGATTGATGAGCTGAAATCTGGCATGGCTGTCAGTAGTGCGACAGTATATGGATGTTTTGGGGTTGCCAAAATATTGTTTGTCATTGCCGACTCAATTGACTGACCGCAGTACATCACAGTAATCCGGTGGGCCCATTGGGTAATGGTTGTCAGGTCGTGCCCGATTAACAGAATCGTGGTGTTATTGACCTGATTCATTCGGCTTAAAAGTCGCAGAATTTGTGACTGTGTGATTGGATCGAGGTCATTGGTTGGCTCATCTGCTATCAGTAATTTGGGCTGTGTGGCAATCGCCATTGCGATCATTACTTTCTGACACTCACCATCGGTAATTTCATAGGGATAGCTTTTTAAAATACGCTGGTGATCTTTAATCCCAACTTTATGCAGTAAAGCAATAGCCTGCTTTTTACGCCATGAAAATCGTTGCCACCATTGTCCTTTAAATGTATGGGATGGAATGGCTTCGATCAGCTGTTTGCCCACCTCATCTGAGGGATCAAGACAAGTTGAAGGTTCCTGAAAAATCATGGCGATATCCCGCGCAATCACACGCCGACGCTCTCGCGGCGTGAGTTGCAGCAAATCGATATTGCCCAGCCTCATCCGATCGGCAGTAATACGCCAGTTCTCTTTACATACACCGACAATAGCTTTGGCAACCAGACTTTTACCTGAACCTGACTCACCTACCAAACCACGGATCTCACCTTCAGTCATGGTCAGACTAATGCGATCAACCGCTTTGACGAGCCCTTGTGGTGTATCGATTTCAATCGTCAGATGACGAATATCCAGCAGCGGCATTATTCAACCCCCTCGTTGAGTGATTGACGAGCCCCTTCACCCACCAGATTGACAATAATAACCGTAAACATAATTGTCAATCCGGGGAGAACCACAGTCCAAGGTGCGAGATAAAGTAACTCTACGGAGTCTCCCAGAATCGCGCCCCACTCAGAAGTGAACGATTGTGCCCCTAATCCCAGAAAACCAAGTGAGGTTATATCTAGGATAGCAACCGTCATGGCAAAGTTAATCTCTAACACAATGGTCGATAAAATATTAGGTAAAATGGAGTACCAAAGCAGGTAAATATCTTTTGCTCCGTCCAGTCTGGCAGCCATAATATAATCTTTTCCGACTTCATTGTGGACTGCGGTATAGGCTGAGCGAATAAACCGGGGAATCAGTGCCAGCCCGATTGCCAGCAGAATATTGGATTCACCAACGCCAAGAATGGCAACAAAAATAATGGCGAGCAGCAGTGATGGGATCGACATGACAGTGTCCATCAAGTGATTCAGAATACTCGAAAGTAATCCGGAGGTCATGCCAGCAGCGATACCGATGATTGAACCGACACACGTGGCGAACATGGTAAGGAGCACCGCATTGCCAAAAGAGTGTCGAGAACCTTCAATTAAGCGGGATAGAATATCTCGGCCGAGATCGTCGGTACCAAAAAAATACTCGACCGAACCGGCCGGATCCCAAGACGGAGGGACAAGTAAATGACTGGTATGTGCCTGTGCATCATGTGGCGAGATCCAAGGTGCCAACACAGTAATGATGATCAGCGCCAGCAGGCACCAGAGTCCGAACATTGCCAAATTATTATTGCGAAAACTTCGCCAGAACCGTTCGAACTGGGTTGGGATATGCTCTTCCTGATAGATATTATTTGTTAGCATACCAAGCCTTCCTTACGAACGGATTGATCAGGGCACCGAGCAAATCAGATAAAACATTTGCGGTGAGCACCAATGTTGACACGGACATGACCCCCGCTTGAATAGAGACTAAGTCCTCATTTGCTAGAGCATCCAGCAACCATCTGCCGATTCCCGGCCAGTTAAAGATGGATTCGGTGATAATCGCAAATGTCAGCATGGTGGACAGTTGAACTCCAAATTTAGGGATAATCGGTGGAATGGCATTGCGGAGCACATGCTCTCTAATAATTTGATATTGCGAGAGGCCTCGGATTCTCGCCACCCGAATATAGTTCTGATTCATGACGTCTGCCACGGATGTACGCATTAAGCGGATAACCTGTGTAGTCGGAGCCAGCGCCAGCACAGTACAGGGGAGAATCAGATGAGAAATTACACTTTGCAGAATCTGAGGACGGTAAACGCTTTTTGACAGAAAAGCGTCAATCAGCGCAAATCCCGTCACATGTTGAATATTATAAAGCAGATCATAACGGCCGGAGACCGGGAAAATTTCGTAATTCAGTGAAAACACCAGTAGCAGCATCAGTGCGATCCAATAAATTGGTGCTGAGTAGCCACACATTGACACAAAGGAAATCACCGTATCGACCCATTTTCCCTGTTTCATTCCAGCAACTGTTCCGATCGGGATACCGATCATTAATGAAATCAGAAAGGCAAACAGGCAAAGTTCCAGAGTGGCAGGGAACACGATGGCTAATTCATCGATGACAGGCGTTCCGGAACGATTTATGCCAAAATTGAGCTGGCTGATTTCAGATACATAAGCAAACCATCCTTGCCAGAAACTCTCGAGTGCCCAGTGAGAATAAGGATCAAATCTGAGAATACTGTATCCGACCAACGTCAGAATCAACAACGTGATGATAAAAAGGTTAAATTTACGGATTGAATAGAGAAGCATTATTTTATCCTCTCAACCATATTAAAAGGCTGCACATTGAATGGACTGAGCTGAAAACCAGTCAATGAATCATTATACGCCTTGAATTGCATGCCGTGTGCGATAGGAATCACCGGGAACTCTTGGTTAATGATATTTTGTGCCTGTTTGTAGAGGTTGAGGCGATAACGATGACGATCAACTTCTAATGCGAGATTCAGCAGGAAATCAAAATCTTCGTTACACCATTTGGACAGATTGATCCCTTCTTCTCGCGCATCGCAAGAAAGAATAGGGCGTAGAAAACTATCCGGATCACCGGTTCGTCCTGACCAGCCGGTCAGATATAAGTCAACATCGGTATACTCGGAGCGGTTTTGTCGGTCAATTCGCTCTTCAGGGATAAGGTGTAACGTAATGCCTATATCTTTCAGGTTTGCTTGGATGAGCTCTGCTGTTTTTCGTGGGCTCGGATTATAGGCTGTCGGTTCGAGCGGAACCAACATGGAAAGCTCTAATCCGTTACTGAAGCCAGCATCTCGTAATAATCCGAGTGAATAACCGTGATCATAACGAACCTGAACTGCATCTTTTTGATAGGCCCAGGATGTCGGGGGCAGAATGTTATAGGCAATCCTGCCGGTGCCATAATAAACGGAATCTAAAATATTTTGCCGATTAATGGCAAAACTCAATGCTTTGCGGACACGGGGATCACTAATCGCCGGGTGAGTTGTATTCACTGCGATAAAAGACACGTTCATGGCCGGTGTCGAGCTGAGCGAGATATGTTTTTGCTGTTCAATGATTGGAATTTGGCTCGAAATCGGTGTACTGAGTACATCGCACTCATTCCGCAGCAATTTTGCCAGTGTTCCTGTACCACGCTGGGCAATATCAAAAACAACCTGTTGCATTTTCGGCAGGCCTTTCCAGTAAAGCGGATGCCTTTTGAGCCGGATAAAGTCGCTCACCTGCATTTCATCGAGATAGAAAGGCCCCGTACCGACAGGATGGGTGTCAATCATTGCCTTTTCATCTGTATAAATCAGTTGATCGGCATACTCTTTCGAGAGAATCACAGCATGAGTGGTCGAGATATTCGCCAGAAAACTATTGTCGGGCCGTCGTAATGTGAACTGAACTGTGTAAGGATCAAGCGCATCAACACTCTTGACCAGATGTTTGAAGTTAATCCCGGCAAACCACGGATAGCTACTGTTGCCGACATTATGATATGGGTTATATGAGCTCAGGATCCGATCAAAGCTAAAGACGACATCTTCAGCATTCAGATTACGCGATGGACTAAACCATTTCGTCTGTTGAAAAGGAACATGATGATGGAGATAGAACGTGTATACCGTGCCCTGTTCATTAACCGTCCAACGCTCAGCCAGATTTGGCGAAGGGCGCTGGGTTTTCGGATCCAGTACGAGCAACGTATCATAAATTTGGGGACCGAGGGATTCAGCAGTAATGCCACTATCAACCAATTGAGGGTTAAGTGTATCCGGTGTACCCTGCCCACAATAGACGAAGCCTGTCTTTCTGATTTCGCTATGATCGGTATTCTGGTCATTACAGCCTGCTAAGAGTCCCAGACCGCAGAAACTCAAGGTGAGTTTTATCAGTATTTTCATTTTAAAAGCGAATATATGAAACGAGGCTCTTTAAGCCACAGTAATCTGCCTCAAACAAGCGGCTAATTTACCACTTTTAGATGAGTGAACCAATGAAAAACACATTGAAATTGATTCATAACCTACTCATTTTTAGTTGTGAGCTGATATTTTCGGATGAGACCTCTTAGTTGATGATAGCTTAACCCGAGCAACTGGGCGGCATTTTTTTGATTATATTTGGCTTGTGTCAGTGCTTGCATAATGACGTGGCGCTCCTGTGTGTCTATCCACGCTCTGAAATTAAGCGGAAATACAATATCACTCGAGTGATGGGCTGCTTCAGTGGTTGGGGTGTTTTGCGCTGAATGAACATCCGTTTCATCCGGGACGTTGTTGTCTGACGATGGTTGCTGCCACTGGCGCTGAAATGGATCCAGCACTAAATCGTCAATGGGCTCATCGACTGAACGATGTTGGTAGACTGCACGCTCAACCACATTTTTTAATTCCCGGATGTTTCCGGGCCAGTGATAGTCCCGTAACTTGTCTCGAGCTTGCTGACTGAATCCCGGAAAGTAGGGGAGTTCGATTTCATGACACATCCGTATGGCATAGTGTTCGGCAAGCAGTAAAATATCTTCTGTTCTTGCTCGCAGCGGTGGCAGGTGAATAATATCAAAGGCCAACCTATCTAATAGATCTGCACGAAATTCGTTGCGTTCGGCCATGGATAATAAATCACCATTGGTCGCACAAATCAGGCGGACATCCGTTTTAAGCGTTTTTGAACCACCGACTCGTTCATATTCCCCATATTCAATCACCCGTAAAAGCTTCTCTTGGACATTGAGGGGGGCGGCTGCCAGTTCGTCAAGAAACAGACTCCCATGCTCTGCCCGTTCAAAGCGGCCTTGATGACGCCCTTTTGAACCGGTAAATGACCCCGCTTCATGGCCGAAGAGTTCGGAGTCGATGACTCCTTCGGCAAGCGCAGCACAATTGAGAGAAATCATCGGATGTTCCCATCGCCGAGACAAATAATGGATACGTTGGGCAATGAGTTCTTTACCGGTTCCCCGCTCTCCCAAAATCAAGACCGGCCGATTGATTTGAGCCAGGTGAGACGCTTTTTCCAGCACGGCCAGAAAATGAGGGGATTCACCAATCAGGTTAATTTCCATGATCTATTCCAATAAGCAAACAATGGTCAGATTAACCAAAAAGTGGTCATAAATACAAATTCTATAGATACAAATGACCACATAAATTATTAATACTTTGATTTTTATGGGTTTTTAAATATGGCACAAGTTTTGAATAGTCTAAACAGGCATATCGTATGAACAGACAATGTAAACAAGAGGAACATCATATGGGCATATTTTCCCGATTTGCAGATATTGTAAATTCTAATATCAGCGCATTACTTGATAAAGCAGAAGACCCTGAAAAAATGATTCGTCTGATTATTCAGGAGATGGAAGACACCTTGGTTGAGGTTCGCAGCCACTCTGCCAAAGTGCTGGCAGATAAAAAAGAGCTGCTGAGAAAAATAGAGTCACTCGAAAGTCAGATTGAAGAATGGACACAAAAAGCTTCTCTGGCGTTGACGAAAGGGCGAGAAGATTTGGCCCGCGCTGCACTTATTGAAAAGCAGAAATTGCAGGACATGGTAAAAGGTTTAAAAACAGAGTTTACGCTGGTTGAAGAGACCATTGATAAACTGGCAGATGAAATCACCAAGTTGGAAAGCAAAATTACCGAAACCAGAGCCAAGCAGAAGGCGATGATGATTCGGGCGCAGACAGCTGGAAAGCGTCGTGATGTTCAAAAGCATTTGCATCGCAACCGCACCGATGAAACGCTGGCAAAGTTTGATCAGTTTTCAAGACGTGTCGATGAGCTTGAAGCCGAAGCGGATATTTACGAGCAAACCGGGCAAGGGAAGTCGTTGGAGCAAGAGTTTGCTGATCTTCAGGCACAGGATGAAATTGACAGCGAGCTGGCGAAGTTGAAACAGGCGCTGAAAAAAAATGAGTCAGAATAAGGAATAACTATGTTAGTGATGCTCGTTTCTGTGCCGTTGATCGTCTTTATGGTGGTGGTGGCACCCTTGTGGCTCATTCTTCACTATCGAAGCAAAAAGCGTTCGGAGGGTGGTTTGAGTCAGGAAGACTATGAACAGTTGGCAGCTTTGTCGGCGAAAGCCGACTCTCTACAACAGCGTGTTCATACGTTAGAAACAATTCTGGATGATGAGACGCCAAACTGGAGGTCACATTATGAAGATGCATAAATCTTTGTATCGGGATCCTCGTCATGGCAAGATTTCAGGTGTGTGTGCCGGACTGGCCAATTACTTTGAGCTGGAAGTGTGGCTGGTCAGAATCATTGTGTTGTCAGCCACGTTGTTGGGTGGTGGATTTCTGGTCATTCTGGCTTATATTGCGCTCAGCCTGATGTTGGAAAAGCAACCGGAAGATTATGAGCAGACCGTTCAGATGCAGCGTGAGCATAAACTGAAAAGTCGGCCATGGAAGCAAGGTGCTTCAGCACATCAGCTACTCTATAACTTAACGCAGGAGCTTGATAAAGTTGAAGTGAAAGTCTGTCGGATGGAGGCTTACGTGACATCGGATGCATTCAAAGTGAATAAGGCATTTCGAGATTTATAAGTGGTTGTCAAAGGCAAGGTGACAGTGACAATCCGTACAGAGAGTCTCCGGTGTTGAATATTTTCAACCACCGGAGAGCGTTACCTCTACCTCTACCTCTACCTCGACGTGACATTTTTCCGACAGAGAGTGTCGGACAGAGAAAATATCAGGCAGGGAGACTGTCGAGTACTTCTTGATAACGTTGGAAACCCGCTTCCAGATCAGCAATTAAATCATCGGTATCTTCGAGGCCGATGTGAATGCGAATGAGCGTTCCGGTAAAGTTTGGATGAGCAACTGTTCGTAATGCATCGAAACTTTTCGGTTCATTGGCAAGGATGAGACTTTCAAACCCGCCCCATGAATACCCCATGCTGAAATGTTGCATATTATCGAGCAAAGCGGTCGTTGCACGCGGATGGCTGGTTTTCAGTACAAACGAGAATAAGCCGTTTCCGCCGGTAAAATCCCGTTGGAAATATGTATGTCCCGGACAAGTTTCCAGTGCCGGATGGCGTACATGATCAACTTCCGGACGTTCAGCCAGCCAGCGGGCAATTTTTAAACTGCTCTCAGCGTGTTGTTTGAGTCGGACATCCAGCGTCCGGATACCGCGCAAACCTAAATAGGCATCGTCAGGTGAAACACATTGCCCCATCAAATAGCTTTGCTCCCGTAGTTGATCCCAACACTTTTCATTGGCAACGGCGGTGCCCAGCATGACATCAGAATGACCGACAATATATTTCGTTGCAGCCTGTACCGAGATATCAACCCCGTGTTCGAAGGGGGAAAAATTCACCCCTGCGCCCCAAGTGTTATCCAGAATAACAATGATGTCATGTGCGTGAGCAATTCGGGACAGCGTCGGAATATCCTGAACTTCCATCGTGATTGAGCCGGGAGATTCGGTAAATAAAATCTTGGTATTGGGGCGAATCAGGGATTCAATTTCTGCGCCGATCAATGGATCGTAATAGGTGGTCTCAATCCCCATTTTCTTCATAATGATTTCGCAGAAATCTCGGGTCGGTTCGTAACAAGTGTCTACCATCAGGATGTGATCACCGGTCGAGACAAATGAGAGAATTGCATTGGCAATGGCAGCTGTACCGCAAGGATACAGCGCACATCCGGCACCGCCTTCGATATCGGTCATGGCTTCTTGAAACGCAAAATGCGTATTGGTGCCGCGGCGACCATAGAACAACGTTTTATTGGCCCGGTTGATCGTCGCATGATTTTTGGCTGCGACGGAATCGAAAATAATAGAAGAGGCTCGTTGTACTGGCGGATTTACCGCGCCTTGCGTCCATTCTTTATTGCGCCCGGTGGTCACAAACTTGGTTTTTTTTCCTTCTGACATGCAAAATCCTTTGAGGCGAATTCAATGATTGTTTATTTAAAACATGGGAGAGATGTGTATTTCAACCCTGAAAATAAAAAAAGTCATAATAATGGGTTGAAAAGGTAGAAAAGTCGTTCTAGAAGTCGGTTGTAATGGGGCCGATTTTGCCATTCCTCATCCGTCACGGGATAGGATTGCTGTATATATTCATCCTGTAATTGCGATAGCTTTTGAGTAAATTCAATATCATCAACAGCCAGCGTGACTTCAAAATTTAACCATAGGCTACGCATATCCATATTGACGGTACCGACCAGACAGAACTGCTGGTCGATGACAACGGATTTAGTGTGGAGCAGGCCCCCATAAAACTCATAGATGTCGATACCAATGTCCAGTAACTCACCGTAAAAAGAGCGAGAAGCCCACTTGACCATGGTTGAATCATTCTTATGGGGAATGATGAGATCAATGTGGATCCCCCGTTGTGCAGCGGTTTTCAGTGCAGAGAGCAGTTCAGAACTGGGCACGAAATAAGGGGTAGTGATTCTGATGGAGTGATTGGATTGGTGAATCGCGAGGATTAGCGCCTGAGAAATCAAGTATTCGGGCATTCCCGGCCCCGATGGTACGACCTGAATCGGATGGCGCGGTAAACCGTCATCGATGCGACACTGGGGAATTTGCGGAAACTCTCTGACGCCGGTTTCAAACTCCCAGTCCCAGCAATGAATCGCTGCCAGCACATTCACGGTCGGCCCGGTGAGGCGTACCATAATATCAATCCACTGACCAACACCGGAGTCCTGCTTGAAAAACGCGGGATCAACCAGATTCATTGAACCGGTATAAGCCACCATATCATCAATCACAATAATTTTTCGGTGTTGGCGGAGGTCAAGACGATGCAGAAAAATACGCCATGGGCGGACTTCTAGCGCCTGTACAATCTGGACGCCGGCATCGGTCATCATCTGGTACCAGTGACTTTTGATAAAGCGATGGCTCCCCGCAGAGTCGAGCAGTATTTTGACATTGACGCCTCTTTTCACCGCCTGAATGAGACTTGAGGCGACAGCATCAGCCAAGCCACCAACATGCCAAATATAAAAAACCATGCGGATAGAACGCTGTGCCTGCTCAATATCGGCAATAATTGAATTCAGAATTACCTTCGGGTCGCGCTGCAAAGCCAGTGTGTTTCCGCTGAGTGCCGGAATCCCCATGCGATGATTACAGAGTTCATCGATTTTATAGATGTGCGCGCCCATGTTCTCGGTAATGTGAGCCTGACAGTGATTCAGTTGGGTAAACCATTCTCCGAAAGAAGGCGACATCGCCTTGGCTCGTTCAGCCCTTTTTCTGCCCAGATTGAGTTCTCCGAATAGGAAATAACAGAAAACGCCAAGAATTGGCAGAATATAGATCACCATCAGCCAAGCCAGAGAGACACTGACCGCTCTTTTTTTAAAGACAATCCGAAATGTCACAAGCGCGACAAGTAACCAATAGATGCCAATGCTGACTAAAGTGAGGATGTGATAAATTTTATCCATATACGATTGTATATCTGCCTTATTTCTTCATTTCTTTTGGGATATTAAAGTGAAAGTGTCGTTTAGGGAAGCAAGATTCACCCACTCCCATCTATTGTTACAATTGATAGGAGTGAGGAGACTTGAGTTGATATTTTTATTTTCCCCGGTGGGGTTTAGCTTCTGAGTTTAAATTGTTGAATTAACCCGTTGAGCTGTTCGGATTGTTCGGTAAGCTCTTGAGCGGAGTGAGCACACTGTTCTGAATTTGTGGTATTTTGGTGTGTCACTTCATCAATCTGGTGGATGCCTAAATTGATCTGTTCCGCCCCTGTTGCCTGTTCCGTCGCTGCCTGAGCAATCTCATTCACTAACGTTGAGGCTTCACTAATACTCTGCACGATTTTGTCCAAGGCTGCTGCGGTTTGTTCAGAGAGCTGGATCCCGCGTTTCGTTCTTTGCGCCGAGGTTTCGATGAGTGATGCAGTTTGCTGTACAGCTTGCGCACTACGGGCAGCCAGTTGGCGTACTTCATCAGCGACGACCGCAAATCCACGTCCTTGTTCTCCGGCACGAGCAGCTTCGATTGCCGCATTCAGTGCCAGTAAGTTTGTCTGCTCAGCAATTCCTTCAATCGATTGAATGATATGGTTGATATCATTTCCTGACGATTCGATCTCTTGCATTGCATTTCTGAGTTCAGCCATCAGTTCATTACCATTCTCAGCAGATTGTAGCGATTGTAGCGAAAGGTTACTGGCTTGTTCTGCATGAGCTGAGCTTTCTTTGATTTGAGCTGCAATCTGAGCAATGGTGGCACTAATCTCCGTAACAGACGAAGATGAATTGGTCGCACCATTGGCTAAATCCTGACTCAGTCCGGCAATGGTATCGGCATTTTGAGTAATCACACCTGAGCGGTGACTGATTTGGCTGACCAATGTATTCAGATCATTGACCATCTGTGCCAAAGCATGACCGAGCTGATCTTGTTCAGATGCAAGTTCAACGGTGAGATTGAGGTCCCCACGGGAAATCTGCTCAGCGACTGAAACTTGCTTCTGTAAGCTGTCTGCCATGTTGTCCAGTGCATTGGATAATTGACCGACTTCATCGGCAGCATGATAATTCAGACGGCTGTGGAACTGACCGCTGGAGATCGACTGAGCCATATTGACTGCGGCCAAAATCGGGCGTGCTAAAGATCTGGCCATCAGGAACAAGGCACCAATTGCAAGCACTGTAATTCCCAGACCGATGATAATTTGCCAAGTCATATCTTTTTGATTGTTTTCGGCAAGTTCTTGGGACAGTTGATTCACATTTTCCAGCACCAGATCTTGATCGACGCGAATCAGAATAAACCAGGTGACTCCGCTATTGCCTAATGAAATCGGCACATATATTTCGATGAGGTTGTCTTGATCATCGATATTGGTTAACGGCTGTTTCTGCTTGATAACAGCCATGACTGTATCGCTCTCATCTCCGAATAAACTATCGATTGATTTGCCAATGAATTCTGGTTTTTTACTGTCTGCAATGACCAACCCTGAACCTGTCAGAATCGAGATTTGAGAATGACCATCATACAGTCTAGAAGAAATCTGCTCGCTGAGTTGTTGGACAAAATCGAGGTTGTAGTCGGTGCCTACAACACCTTTGAACTTACCATTGACAATCACAGGGGCTGATAAAGTTGCAAGCCAGACATTTTTACCTTGAACCACGTAAGGCAGGGGGGCAGTGACTGTTTCGCGCAATGTTTTTTCAGGAACCTGATACCAAGCACCTTTGATGACTCCATTCGGGTGAGCTGCGGTGGAGTCGTATTCGACTAATGGCTGAACTTCAATTTTACCGGACTGATCACGTGTCCAGTACGGGGTATAACGTCCGGTTTCTTCATTATTACCGTTCAGACTGTTCGCATTAAGAGAATCTTGGTTATCGAAAGCATTGGGGGCCCAGCAACTATATGAGCCATTGAGGTCCGGATTATTTTTAAGAACACCCAACAACATATCATTGAATGATTGTCGATTGAGTAACATGATCTGGTTAGATTCTTCATAGCTTTTCGATGCTGAAGCGGCTTCTGCTAATGTCCGAGCCGCGTTGAGACCTTTTTCAAGGCGTCGGCTAATCGATTGGGCATAGTCGGAGGCCGTGGCTTCTAGTTTTTGGATCGTAGTCGTTTTAACGATGGTCGATACTTGTTGAGCAACCAGTCGTTGCGTAGCTGAAGCGGAATAAACCCCATATCCGACTAAGATGCCAGAAGTAATAAATAAACAGATACCTGCTGTCAGCGCTATTTTGGTCTGAATCGATTTAAATGTCATAAAACTGCTTCCCTGAATTATTATCCTAATTTAACTCGTTACACGTCTACATTCTTTGTGAACCGATATAATTCAGACTTTTGCAGCACGAAATGGTCGATGAAAATTCACGCTTTAAGCCTCAATATCACACATAGATGAAGAGGAGTACTTCATTACATTGGATAAACATAGATAGTTAATATAGCCTGATTATTAAATCAATTGCATATGTTGCGTGATTACTAATCGATTATTGACCTAGCCAGCAGCCCTGATGGCACAAAACCTCAAGCCTTATCTAATCATAGATGAATGTTTTTATGATAGATAACTTTTCACTACTTATTCCGTGTGATTTATATCTGTTTTTTATGATATGAGCGCATCAGAAAGGGGAGGCGGCGAAATGGATAACGCGGTTCTGTTTAACAGGGAAGGTGCTTTGCAGGATACTCTTGTTGTGTTTCTGTTAAATTAAAGATAAATAGTCAAAGGGTTGGTTAAAAAAACGGCATATAATTCGATAAAATAGGATACTATCAATAAATAAAACCGTTTGGCCTTCCAATTTTAAGGACAAACTGTTTTACTTGCCACACTTTGAGAATCAGTAGAAATTCCATTAAGTGTATATTTTATTTTACACTCACCTGATTCCATTCAGTGTAAACACAATATTGGCATAAAAATTGGTATAAAAAATATGGCAAGTAATACAAGAGGTCATTTTTCTTCGAAACTTGGCTTTATTATGGCTGCTGCCGGTTCTGCGGTCGGTTTGGGCAATGTCTGGGGATTTCCCACTAAAGCAGCAAGTAACGGGGGCGCTGCTTTTTTGGTGATCTATCTTGTGATGGTCTTTTTGCTGGCATTCCCGATGCTCGTAGCTGAATTGACTATCGGACGACATGGGCAGGCAAATCCTATTTCCTCCTTAAAATCGATCTGGACCAAAAATCGTGCACTTGCCGGTGGCTTTGGACTGATAGCGATTGTGACAGCGTCATTTATCCTGAGCTTCTATTCAATTCTTGCGGGTTGGTTAGTCAGCTATGCAATTGCTCCGATAATTGATTTGGCTGGTTTCCATCAACTCTCAAGCTGGTTCGTGGATTTCAGCGTCTCACGTAATCTAATCTTTACAGTTATTTTCTCTCTTTTAACGATTTTGGTGGTGCTGCGAGGCGTCGCGGATGGCATTGAGCACTGGTCAACACGACTGATGCCGCTGCTATTTATTCTGTTTGCAGTGATGATTCTATATATCTTCACCCAAGACGGTGCGATGGAAGGGTTGAAAATGTATTTAGTGCCGGATCTATCTCAGCTCCACGGCGGATTGTTTGTGGATGCGATGGGACAGGCATTTTTCTCCTTGTCGCTGGGATGCGGCTCAATGATGGTTTACGGCTCATATCTGAAAAAAGATGTCAATCTTCCCAAGATTGCAGCACAAGTCGCATCGATTGATACTGGTGTCGCTTTCTCTGCCGGACTGCTGATTTTACCGGCGATGTATGTCGCGAAACACAACGGCGTTGATATTTTCACTGAAAGCGGGGCGCTGAAAAGCTCCGGTGATTTAGTCTTTAAAGTGTTGCCAGCCATGTTTGAGACCATGGGGAATATCGGGGTGTTACTCGGATTAGGTTTTTTTGTGTTGATGGTCATTGCGGCACTGACATCTTCGATTTCGATGCTTGAGGTTCCGGTGTCTTGTGCTCAGGATGAGCTTGGATGGAACCGCGCTAAAGCGACGTGGCTGATTGGTGGTTTGATCCTGTTGATTAGCATTGTGATCTGCCTCAATTTTGGTCAGCTTTTTGGTCTGGTTGCTGATGTGACGACTGTTTATATGCAGCCGTTGCTTGGAGTAGCCTGGGCGATTCTGGTTGGATGGATTTGGCATCGCAACAAACTGCTCAATGAGATTAAGCAGGGTTATCCGGGGATCGAACAAGGCTTTTTTTGGAAGATTTGGCCATGGTATGTTCGTTTTGTTTGCCCGATCGCGATCATCATGGTATTTGCTTACCCATTGATCTAACCACTCTGTTCTGATTTTCCGCTAAAACACCTTCCTCCGGGAAGGTGTTTTTATGACTGTCGGTTTTGTTTCTTGCGCTTTCCCTCTATACTCCATCGCCTGACGTGGAGGATACCGTGTTTCGTATATTATTTGTTCATTCAGGCTTTGTGTTAATCCACAAATATCCCGGGGTTTCGGTGCATAAAGACGATGGGGACACCATGCTCGTACATGAAGTCAGTCTTCAACTGGGTGGTGGACCGCTTTATCTGGTACACCGGCTGGACAAGATGACATCCGGGCTGTTGTTATTGGCCCGCTCTGCTGACGCTGCCCGAGAATTATCGACCTGTTTTGCCGAGCGGATGGTTGAGAAATATTATCTGGCGATTGGAAGTAAAAAGCCGAAAAAGAAGCAGGGAGTGATCGGTGGTGACATGGTTCGTTCTCGTCGTTCCGGATGGATGCTGACGACTGCGCAGACCAATCCGGCAATTACTCAGTTTTTTTCGACCGCAGGTGAACATGGGGAGCGCCTGTTTATTTGTCGCCCCCTGACGGGGAAAACCCACCAAATCCGAGTTGCATTGAAGTCGATTGGTTCTGCGATTGTCGGGGATCCCATTTATCACAACAGCCATAATGCTGATCGTGGATATTTACATGCTTATGCCCTGGCATTTCCGTATGCCGGAGAGTGGCATCGGTTTATCTGTGATCCGAGACATGATGATGCCATGGGTGAGAAGTGGCGGGAACCTGCAATTGTCCGCGGTATAGAGACGTGGTCTGAACCGTGGTTACTCGATTGGCCTAAAATTAAACAAAAGTCTTGAATTTATGATGGATAGCAATCAATTAACAGCTTTTTTTCAACACCTTGAGCAACAGCTCGAACCTGAATTACTTGAAATCAGACGTTTATTTCATGGCCGGGGACGATGCTGGCCGGGGCTGGAGCAACTGACGGCAGACTGGTTGGCACAGCAACTGGTGGTGAGCCTTTTTAAAACGCCGGATGAACATTTTATCCGTTTGTTACGCCAAGGGTTACACGAGCTGACACAACAAGAATGTTGGCAGCAATGCGGTGGAAAAAGTATTGTGCTCCAGCATCGCTATGCCCAAGGTGCGCCTGTTGAAGTGCTGTGGGGAACGCTGACATCGCATCCGGTTGCAATCGAAGATGGCTTAAAATATCAACTGGATATCGGACGCAATCAGAACTGTGGTCTGTTCCTCGATATGCGTTACGGGCGGCGCTGGGTGAGAGAACAGGCTGCAGGTAAGAGAGTTTTGAATCTCTTCGCTTATACCTGTGGCTTTTCTGTGGCTGCGGTGGCTGGTGGTGCCACTCAGGTTGTGAATCTGGATATGGCAAAATCTTCACTGGCGAAAGGACGAGACAATCACCTTCTTAATCAACATGATATCAGTTCCGTCTATTTTCTTGCCCATGACTTATTGAAATCATGGGGAAAAATTAAAAAGTATGGCCCGTATGATTTAATCGTCATTGATCCACCGACCTTTCAAAAAGGTAGTTTCGCCCTGACAAAAGACTATCGGAAAATTTTAAGGCGTTTGAATGATTGGCTGGCGGAAGAAGGGCAGGTGCTCGCTTGTGTTAATGCACCGATGGTTCCAAGTGATTTCCTGATTCAGAGTATGTGTGAAGAAGCACCGACGCTGACCCTAAGCCATCGTTTAGAGAATCCGCCTGAATTTGCTGATGTCGATCCTGAGTCAGGCTTGAAGGCGCTGGTATTCCATTAAGCAGAATACGCCCGGTGGGATTGCCACCGGGAACGCGCAATTACTTGTTTTGAGCTTGAAAAACAAGAGTATGTTTTTCACCTTTCAGGGTTAGTTTGTCTTTATCAATGTCGATGCGATTCCATTCGGAGAGCGTTGAGATAATGGTGTTATTGAGTGCCATTTCGTTTTTCAGGCATAATTTCATCGTTGAGTTCAAATGGGTGATTCTGAACTCATGTGAATCCACATCGATTTCGACTTCTCCCACATAATCATTACAACCTGCCAGTCCGGTTGCCGTCATTTTTTCATCAACATGCAGTGATGGTGCTTTTTTCCCTTTCGGGCGTTCCAAAGCTTTACCATCCAATTCAACCAAATGCCACTGAGGGGTTTGCAGTTCAGACAACTGAATTGGCTTATCTTTACTCGCGCATCCTGCCAAGCCAGCCAAGAAAGCTGTGAATGTTACTGTTGTGACGATAGCCTTTGAACTAAGCTTCATATAACCAACCTTTGATTGTTAAAATTGTGACGTTGTTATTCTTTTTGCATATAGATTCACAGTCAATCTGGATAGACAGAGAATATATCCGGTAACCTTTGCTTTAGGGTCAGTACGACTCATCATATGCAAATAGAATTTGGCGAAGTAAACCAACTCCCAACAGGATTGTAAAGAAGGATTTTGATATTTCAATCACTGGAGAGCAATAACGGAACGAAAATACCTTCCGGACGAATGCTATATTGAACGAAACAATAAATATCGCACCAGACTGTGGATCATAAGACATGGAACAACTCGATTTTTTTGATATTCCCAGCCCTTGTATCCGTGTGTGTGAAGTGGATGAAAAAGGTTACTGTCGGGGCTGTATGAGAAACCGAGACGAACGTCTTCGTTGGTTGAAGATGAATTCGGCCGAGAAGATCCATGTCATTCAATTATGCAGAATGCGTTATCGTCGTAAAATGGCTAAAAAACAAGCCACTGGTGGTATAGATAAACACAACTCGGAAAGCCCGCAGCGAGATCTATTTTAAATGATATTTTTAGACAGATGCGGTGTGTTGTCTCACCAGCCTTTGATTACTTGCTGATGTGCCAGCGATCACTAACCCAACCGCCAACCTGCTCATCAAAATGATTGCCAGTAAAGTGACGGTGACCATCTGCTTTTTTGTCATGTCGGGGTTGTTCATGGAGTAGATGATGGATGTAGTTTGCCATCGGATCATCAGATTGGCTGTGTTGTTGTTTTTGGGCGACCTCCTTAATCATTTTTAGTCGATAGGTTGAACTTGAACGTTTCATGTGACCTCCTGTGTGTGAGTGTTGTACAAAAAATAGCCACTTTGTCTGGCTGCGTCAACTCGTACTATGTGAGTTCTCTATCATTTTTGATCTTGGGCAAAAAATACTATAAGACGAGTGAATACCCGTAATAACGCCATGTCTTGTAAAAGACTTGAAAAAAAAGAGATAGTCACAGGACTATCTCTCCGGGCAGTTATTTCGCGACGATTGTGTTTGTTGTGTCAGGTCAAATTAACGTGTTGTTTGCTGAAACTTTGTGGCAGCATCACGACAGTTTTTCTCAACATTACGCAGGTGTTTGGTCGTTTTCAGGAAATTCTCTCCAATCGTTTTCAGACCAGCGATAATTTGTTTTTGCGCTTGTGTTTCAGTATTCATCTTCAAATCCCCTCAATATAAAAACAAAAAGGCTAACGAGAGCATTGCTCATACGTTAGCCGAACTTACCGTTGTTAGAGACCTGAAGCAGAATGAATCGGAACTATTCTCTGTCTTAGCGATTCATCGCTTAGTGATTATTATTTTTGTGTCTGTTTTGCCTGTGATTGCGATGTTGTGTTTGATTGTTAGCTGCGAGTATAAGAGAAGCGTGGTGAGTCTCCGAGTTATTTCGAACAAAAAGTGTTCGGACTGGGAAGTGAGCTACAAATTTATGTACATTTTTTTAACGTTTCATAACAGGTTGCTTACCTATTATCATCATAGGGGGGGCGGGGATGAATAAAATAGCAAAACCCCGATGTTTGGTAGCCATCGGGGTTTCTGAATTGTAGATATTACGGTTGGTAAGGCCGACTATCTGTTATGCAAAAGGTGCTGGATTACTCCGGCTAATTCTCAAGAGAATCAGATACGGATGAAGTCCATGTGTGTTACTTTTGGCTTGAACACGTGACGTTGAACATCTTGTGGTTTAACCTTTACTTCTGCGCCGTCAATCACAAGAGTGATTGCTTCGTAGAATTCAGGCTTGTCCATTTGGTTGATGATATCATCATGGTTCAGTGCGATAGATACAGGGGCTGCATCACCACCGTAAACGATAGCTGGGAATTGACCAGCATGACGTAGGCGGCGGCTCGCACCTTTACCTAGTTCAGTACGTACGACTGCTTCAAATTTCATATTATTTACTCTCAAAATTAGTAAATGGTTTGGTTAAGTCTGGCAATGCGACCTTGCCAGACGTAGTTCGTTTCACACAGATAATGAAACGAGCGCGGATACTACCATTCTCTGCTTTCATGGGCAATAAGTATCTTGTGGCCTAAGATTTTTGGCTCAGTTCATCGGCAAAAATCTTGTCTCTCAGCTTCCAGAAACGGCCCGATTTTCGGGCAATCACAAATTGTGACAACCGGAAACGATGTTGATGGGCAACCACGCGACTCGGTGATGATTCGTAGAATGGCCGGTGTTTATCGGCCAGATGCGGTCTGACGAAGCGTTGCTGAAACAGCCGCTTCTGCTTTTGAGTGGTTAAAGGCCAAAATTCATGAACCTGAGCCTGATTTTCGCCGTGGTAAGTGATTTTAAGCTGGTTCTTACCTTGATTGTCTTTATGTAGGCTGAGCTCCATGTTCAGGCATTCGAAGACTAATGCATCTTTCAGGTTGAGTGCTTCTTTCAGTTTCTTATCCGGATCGACCAGTATGGTCTGGCACTCATGGCAGACGCGGGCTGCAATATCATTGTCGGCTCCGCATTCATGACAATATTTTGCCCGGAAACGATAGCCACAATGATGACGCTCTTGCGTGTCTTCATCCGTAAAGTAACCCTGACACCGTCGCCCGTAATGTTCGATCAGAAATCCACCGCCATCTAACTTACCCCAAAAGTTATTGTTAAAACCACATGCAGGGCAGGGAACGGTAACAATCTCACTTTGACTGTCGGGTTTGGGCTCTCCGACCTCAGGTTGTTCGAGATCGTATTGATTTCCGGCATAGTCGAGGATCAGGCAGTCCTGCTTACCGGGGGAAAGGCGTAATCCCCGGCCGATAATTTGCTGATACAGACTGACAGATTCAGTCGGGCGCAGAATCGCGATTAAATCCACATGAGGCGCATCAAATCCTGTGGTTAGGACGGAGACATTGACCATATATTTCAACTGGCGCTGTTTAAATTGCCGGATGAGCTGATCTCGCTCTTGGGACGGTGTTTCCCCGGTGATAATCGCTGTCTCTGATTCGGGCAGTAGTGCATAGATTTCTCGGGCATGATGAACGGTTGCGGCAAAGATCATCACGCCCTGTCGGTGTTCAGCTTGCTGAATGACCTGTGCAATAATCTGTGGGGTGGCGCGTTTGGCTTGGGAAATCACCTTGTCCAGCTCCGAGGTTTTATACACCCCGGTTGACATCGGTTTGACCTGAGAAAAGTCATAACTGAGCACCGGGGCATCAATTAACTTTGCAGGCGTTAAAAAACCTTCATCTAGCAGATAATGAATCGGCAGTTCGAAAATACAATCCCGGAAGAAACGGGGATCTTCACTGCGCACCTGACCGCGGGTATGGTATTGGTAGATCCAGCCCATGCCGAGTCGGTACGGAGTCGCGGTTAAGCCAAGAATTTTAATACCGGGATTATTGGCCTGCAGATGTGTGATGACTTTCTGGTAACTGCTGTCTTGATTATCCGGTACACGATGGCATTCATCGATGACGAGTAACGAAAACTGATGACTAAATGCCGATAAGTGACGAGAAACGGATTGCACCGAGGCAAACACGACTTGTTGATCGGTTTCTTTTCTGCCAAGTCCGGCAGAAAAAATGGCACCATTGAGGCCGTACCCTTCATATTTTTCATGATTTTGCTCGACCAGCTCTTTGACATGAGCCAGCACAAGAACCCGTCCTTTTGCCACTCGGGCCAGTTCAGCAATGACAAGGCTTTTCCCCGCACCGGTCGGCAAGACAATCACTGCCGGTGTATGGTGATGACGAAAATAATGGATGACTGCTTTCACAGCATCACTTTGGTAAGGACGAAGTGTATACATAGATTCAATTATTTAAGAAAAATGTGAAACTGCTCAACTAATGGCTGATAGGTGGCTATAATAGCGCACTTCAATATCATGAGGTACGCATGCGTCTGGATAAATTTTTATGTGATGCTTTAGGCATCACACGTAAAGAAGCGACGGGAGTCATCAAACAGGGTGAAGTCTGTGTCAATGAACAGGTTCAAAAAAGTGGCGCGCTGAAACTGACAGCTACAGATGAGGTCACTTGGCAGGAGCAACCGGTACGGTTGCACGGGCCGAAGTATATCATGCTGTATAAACCTGAAGGTTATGTGTGTTCTCACGAAGATGGTTTTAATGAAACTGCTTTTATGTTGCTTGATGAACCCCATCTGAAGCATTTGCATTTTGCGGGCCGGTTGGATGTTGATACAACCGGACTGGTGTTGATTACCGATGATGGTCAGTGGTCTCATCGCGTTACCTCTCCTAAGCATCAATGTGGCAAAGTCTATCGTGTATGGCTGGCCGATCCGATTTCGGAGGATGCTGTTACCCAATTTAAACAGGGTATTCAATTACGCAATGAGCGAGAACTGACTTTACCGGCACAGCTTGAAATTCTCGGTGAAAAGGAAGCACGCCTGAAAATTTATGAAGGTAAATATCATCAGGTGAAACGCATGTTTGCTGCAATTGGCAACAAAGTCGTCGGGCTACACCGGGAGCAAGTCGGACAAATCCGTCTTGATGATACGCTGGTACCGGGCGAGTCTCGTTATCTGACCGAGGCAGAAGTACAGTCTGTCTGGGAAACGCAGTCTGCGGATGATTAGTCCCTAATACATGTTGATGAATATGATGTGTTCATCTGAACGATGGCGATAACCTAAATAGGAGTTTTATGAGTACCGAACACGCATTAAAAGACAGTTCTCCCCGGATGGACTTATTACTTTTTATCATTTTAGGTGCGATTGGTGCGATTACACCATTAGCGATTGATATGTATCTGCCAGCGATGCCCGTGATTGCCCGTGATTTAGGCGTGAGCGCCGGATCCGTTCAGATGACCTTAACGGCCTACACGATCGGATTTACCGTGGGACAGCTGATTCAAGGCCCGTTTTCAGATAGTTATGGTCGTCGTCCGGTCATGCTGCTTGGGCTCGCATTATTCGGTTTGTGTTCAGTCATCTGTGCCAGCGTCAATGATATCCAAGCCTTGACTTATGTCCGTGCTGCGCAGGGATTTGCAGGGGCTGCTGCCGCGGTGGTGATTCAAGCGGTGGTGCGTGACATGTTTAACCAAGAAAATTTTGCCAAAGCAATGTCTTTTATTACCTTGGTGATCACACTTGCACCACTGGTTGCACCCATGCTGGGGGGGCATCTGGCGGTCTTGTTCGGTTGGCGTGCGATTTTCTGGGTACTGACGGGATTTGCGTTGGTCGTGATTGTCATGGTGATGTGGAAAATTCCTGAAACCTTAAAAGAAGAAAATCGTCAGCGATTAAATCTCAAACAGACGCTGAGCAACTATTGGCAGTTATGCCAGTCATCTTGGTCTCTTGGGTTGATGCTTTGTGGCGGATTCTCTTTTGCCGGGATGTTCTCTTTCTTGACGGCAGGCTCGTTTGTTTACATTGATATTTATGGCGTGAGCCCAGACAAATTCGGTTATCTGTTTGGTCTCAATATTCTGGGCATTATGTTGATGACCAGCATCAATAGCCGCTTTGTCAAAAAGGTTGGCTCAATCATGATGCTCCGTCTTGGGCTATCAATTCAGTTTCTGGCCGGGCTCGGATTACTGATCGGTTGGTTTTTTGATTGGGGATTATGGGGAACCGTACCGTTTGTCGTACTATTTATCGGAATGATTTCAACTATCGGAAGTAATGCCATGGGGCTACTCATGAGTGGTTATCCGCATATGGCTGGTACCGTCTCTTCATTGGCTGGTACTTTTCGTTTTGGTGTCGGCTCGGTTGTCGGGGTCATTGTCGCGGCAATGCCCGGAGATGCAGTCTGGCCGATGGTGTTCAGTATGGCGGTCTGTTCAGTTTTGTCCGGACTGAGTTATTGGATGTCTGCAAAAGGGTCAAGGGGAGCATGATGGCATATCATGAAGAAATTCAGCGGCTGGTGAATGCTGCGTTGACCGAATTAACGCAAGCACATCAACGCGGTCAACTGGTTGATGCACCGGTGGCCAATAATCATTTTCTGATTCGCTGGGTGACCAATGCTTTAAAACAGCAACGTTTTCACCGTTGTGTCGTTAATGACCTGACGGGGTGGCAGAAAGCCGGACGCTCTCAGGGCAATCATGCCGGTTTGGAACGGGTATTTCAGCGGATATCCGCCTATTATCGCCTTTTTTTCGCCACTGATGTGCCTGCCGGGCAGCCAATTACCGATCAACAGATTGAGCAGTTCCTCGATACCATGACCGAAGCGGGTTGGGAGATCTCCACTTCGGAACCCTTGGTGGGTTGCGGTAAAGTGCAGTTATTCACGGAAAGTCCCAATTCGTTAGCGCTTTGCGCGCAACAGTGTGAAGCTTGTTTTGATGGCGCGCTCCTGACTCAACCGATGAGTTTCTTTGTGCGAGGTAACCATTCAAAGTTCGTAGATCAGGCATGGCAAGCTGGCCTTATGGTTCATAAACGAACCGATTATAAATCCAACGTAAAATACCACGGCGAGTATTTGATCTATCCCGGTAATCGCGGAGAACAGCTGGCCGAAATCCCCCTTGGATTTCAGGTGGATTAAGTTCATGTGAGCGGGGGAAGTGGCATTTTGTATGTCGGTATATTCATCAAGGCATGGGTTCAATTGCGGAATCGATAATGAACAATATCAATTGGGATGATCTGAAGTATTTTCTGGCACTTTATGAAACCGGCAAGGTCAGTACCGCAGCACATCGGCTGAGCGTCAACTACGCGACGGTATCAAGACGTATCGACCGGCTGGAAGATGCTTTAAAGTTGAAACTGTTCAATCGCACCGGTGATGGGTTCTTATCCACCATTGAAGGGAAGCTATTATATGAACGAACTATCAGCCTGAGAGATAATATTAACAATCTCTCTGAATCACTTTCGCCTGATACGCGATTTAACCAAAATATTAAGATCTCAATGGTGCCATTTTTGGCTGAACAGTTTGTCATCGAAAAATTGAAACATCTGCACACTCGTTTTCCTGAACTGCGCTTTGAAATGGATACGTCCAATCGAAATGTGAATATTGCCAAACAGGAAGCGGATATTGCATTAAGAATGGAGCTTCCCGAAACAGGAGAATCAATCTGCAAAAAATTGGGTGAAGTCGAGTTTGTATTGTCCGGAACCGATGATTGGATAGAACGACTGCGCAATCATGAACCGGTGAATATCGTCACCTACACGGCTGAGTTGAGCCATCTGCCAGAATGCCAGTATCTGATTGACCGATTCGGCACGAAGTCGATCAAGATCCAAACTGATACGGTTGCCGCACAAAGAAAAGCAGCCGAACATGGTTACGGCATCGCTTTACTGCCGAAGGTAGCGCTGCGGTCGAGCCCCTTATCTACAGTCAAACCAGAGATAGCGATTACACGGGAAGTCTGGCTGTTAACCACTAAAAAAACCATGTCATCAACCGCGAAAAAACTCGTCATGGAAGAGTTGGTTAAAATTTTCCACAATGAGCTACAAGGCGAGTCCTGAAATAGAAATCTTATTTGAAGTCCACATTCATTTTTGCACATCACACCTGCATCAATAGCAATTAACTCACATTGCCGGGTCGGTATAATAGCCATTGTTTTAACAGGAGAAACAAATATGGCTAAACTCAATACACTGCGCAATATTGCCGGACTTCCGGATCATCAAATTGATTGGAGCAATGCCGTTGTTCTTTTCATCGATTATCAAAATGAGTATGTTGATGGGATCTTGTCTTTAAATGAAGCTGGTGTGACGCCTCTGGGAAAGGCCAAAGCATTGCTTGAGACAGCCCGGACTCAGTCTGCACCGATTTTCCATATCTTACATAAAGCCAGTGCGGCTTCCCCGGTATTTAACTGTGAGTCTCGTTTATCTGATGCGATTGATGCTGTCAAACCAACAGACAATGAAACCGTCATCCATAAAACCCTGCCGAATTCATTCTTTAAGACGGAGCTTGAGGCGTTATTAGCACACACCGGCCGTCAACAATTGATCATCGTCGGTTTTATGAGCCATATGTGTGTCACGGCGACAACCATTAAAGCCGTAGAATTAGGTTACGATGTGATTGTTTGTGAAGACGCCTGTGCCTCACGACCCCTGCCAGATCAGCATGGTAATCCAATCAATGAGCATCTGGTTCACTCGGTAGCAATGGCCGCGTTGCGTGACCGTTATGCTTCAATTCAGTCTCTGGCTGATTTGCTCTAAATCGGTTCAGAATAAGTCTGAACTCAAAAGACCTGCACTTTTAATCGGGCAGGTTTTTGTTATTGGCTCTGTAAAAAACGCTATCACTGGCGGGTTTTGTTGTAGAGACTCAGGCTAAAATTGATGAAGCTATTCTTGCGGCCTTTAAAGAAAAAGACAACCCGAAAGGCATCGTAGCGGAAATGGCAAATGAAGTTAACAAACAGCATGCATCGGTACCGCAAAAGAATAAGGCTGTGTAAGTCTAAAGCTGAAGTGGGGGCTGAAATACTAGGCTATAAAGTTGATTTCGCATTTGGAATGTGTGATCAGATTTTCACGATAACTAACTAAAGTTATTTCGGTGACCTCATCTCAACGGCACATTAGCTGCGTGAGCAGTTAATGTGTGGAAAATGGATTAGATTGATTTTTATTCATACGGTTTATGTCTAAATACTGAATAGCTACCGATTACCCTCAGTGGTAATCGGTCTGTTATCTCTTAAGTGATTTCGACTAGTAATCAGCAGTACTCAACCACAGCACCAGAAACAGCAGCTAATCACTGGACTGGTATTCATACTGAAACCGGAAAAACCAACGGCACATTGGATTACAGCGCGGCTCTGGTATGCGTTAGGGCTGCGAGTTGGGTTAGTAGAATAGGATGTGAATCTAGCTGGTTACTGTCGGGATTGTCACGGCTGTCAGAACCGTCGCAACTGTCAGGACAACAGGAAAAATGTATCTACTGCCGCCGCCGTCGGCAAACTGGACGGAAAACCTAAATAGGAAATTTACATTAGGGTTCGTGTCCAGCTCGGTATCTAGCCAAAATCGCAGCTAAAGACCGGATAGAGATCGGACCGACGACGCCGTCGCGATAACTACAGAAACTACATCATGCAGGAAGTCAGGCAGGATAAGCCTTAGAGCGAGATTACAGGGCCAGTCTGGTGTGACCGACCCAGCGATCTAGGATTTTAGAGTGGTGGTTGGAGGTGTGGCGATCTTAGATTTCAGTTTTTTGAGCTCTTCAAATGTAACATCAGGCTTATAAATGCATTTCTTTACCATTGGACCATGAATTATAACTTCAGAACCTTTCCTCTTTGTTTGAGCTGTATAAGTCAGACCAAATGGTTGAGGGTTGAACTCAGAGTAAATACATGAGATCTCAGGCGTGTTGTCATAGGTAACCATCCAAGGTTGCTGGATCCTAATAACAGCCTGATATAATTCGTAGTGGTCTTTATGCTCATAAAAATTTTGATACAAGCCTTTCCCTTTTACATAATAGGGTGGATCGATATTCACAAGAGCTTTCGAGTCGATATCTTTTAAATTCTCATTTATAAATTGAACAGCATCCAGTTTTGTCAATGTTATATCATCTCTTCTAAAGGCAATCGCTCGGATCTTATCTATTAGAGCATATTTATTGAAACGGCAGTCAAGTTTATAGTTGCCTTGCTGCTCAAGTCCCCCAATAACTCCCGCTTTTATTATTCCTGATCTATTTGTTCTGTTGAGGAAAAAGGTTGAGAATCCCAATTCTAAAATCGTTGCATCTTTAGATTGTTGAACCTCTCTCTGTTTATGCCACTCATCTATTGTTACATTTACGTCGGTGATCATTTGGCATAAATCGTCGGTATGATTAAGTACACTGAACCAAAAAGCATGAATGGAAGGGTTGAGATCATTGATAAAGACTTTACTCACGTGTCCTTCCAACAAAAGGTACCATGCAATCGCACAACCTCCAGCAAAAGGTTCAACATATGCTCCGCCATGCAAGTCGTTGATCTTCAATGTTTCCAGAACATATGCTGTAAGTTTCGATTTGCCACCTGGGTATCTTAATGGAGAATAAAACATTAGTGCTCTCTCATGCCTATAAGCTCACTCATAAGGGGCGTAAGCATATCCCAGAAGCTATTGACAAATCCAGCGTCACATTTATGTGTTTCATGACCATGAACAAAACTATTTAACGTATCCAAGCTGTGCTCGTTGCTAGGCTGCAGAAGTTTGCTTACACATTTATTAGCCTTTTTACACTCCAAATGATCATTTTGAATGAACTTTAATCTCTGCAAAAGAACTGTATGGTCGTAATTACTGTTATATTTCTGGGCTATATTTTGCTCAAGCTTTTGTTTTTTAATATATTCATCAACAGATAAATCAAGAAAAACTCTCAACGATGAAGCGGCTATGTGCGTATACTTTTTCACAGGAATTTGTGTCAACTCATAAAAAATTGCATTGATACGCTTACTTTTGGCACTTATACGAACTGTTGATGCATCGATCATTCGTAATCTGTTACGCGGAGGAGCTTTCTTCAGCGGTGTTGGATTTGGTTCGGGATTTGTGTTGGAGTCAGCATTGCCACCATTAGTAGGTGACGTTTGTTCTTTACTATCCTGGTGTCCTTGTTCTCCGCTACTTTGAGAGTTACCATGTGGTTTCGTTTGTTCGGTTTCTTCCTCGCCAAAAACGACCTTGGGTAGGTGGTTAAGAATATCTTTATTTCGTTGTGGAATGGTACGTGTGTTGACATCGAATCCTAAATCATTGGCTGTCACACCGAACATTAGCTTTAGAAATCCAGCGTAAGCAACTAAAAAGCTGTTCATATTTGATGATATAACTACGGATTCCTCATCGAAAGACACACCCCAAGCTTGCTTTACATCTTCACTAGTAAACCATCGTTCTAAGATGGAAATATTGATACTTCGGCTATAGATTAACTCTTTCTCTTCCGGGGTCATAAAGGATAACACCTTGTCATGAGTGGCCCAGTCTCGAATCGTTACGAAACGAATAGCATCAAATATAGCTTTTCTTGTGAAATTAGTTTTTTCAATTAATAGGTCAGCATCGTGATTGTAATCATCGTACAACTCTACGATATATCGCATTTGCTGAAGACGATCCCAGCGCTTGTGTGTTGCCCCAGAAACGGCATGGCGTTCCAAAATATACCATCTAGCATCTTCGTAGCTAGGAGCTAAGCAAACAGGTATTTTTTCAACAGCGTATTTATCAAATTTAGATGCCTGTTGCCTGATAAACTGTCGAATTGAGCTTGGAGCTAAATGTGGTTGTCTGAGTAATTTTAAGGCTAATACACGACGATTACCTTCGGCCACAGTGTATTTACCATCTTCATTCTTCCATACGACAATAGGGTCAAAGCTTCTAAATCCATGTTTCACAATTGATTTCACTAGGTCATAAAAGTCATCTTTGTCAGTTTTGAAGCTAATGATATCGTCGGCGAAGTCGGACACCTTAATTTTTGTTACCGCACTTTCTCCGTCGAAACGAGGGTTACCTTTCCATAGTTTTAAGTAATCTACAGACCGACGAACACGCTTTTCCCACCATTCTTTTTCTTCTTGCATTGACGTTTTTCCAATAAGACAACTGATTGCACAATAATAAAACACTAAGCTATACGTGTTAAGCATTCCGTTCAGTATTTAGATGTTGATAACTAAATGCAAAGACGTTCGGATTGAATTAGCAACCACATATCCCCACCCCAAAAAAACAGCGAGCAACATACCCATTAATGTTATGGTCTCTTCTAAGTCTGGTCTACATGGAAAGTTTGTTTATAAAAATTAGAGACCCATTTTTCCCTGAGACAACAAAAGATGATGAAAAATTAGGGAAATATTTTTCAGGTTTAATGAATGATGTAGGTCAAAATAGACGAAAAGTAGCAAGAGTGTATGGAGTAAAAATATAAAACCTAATCATATTTGACTACGCCCATACAAGGCGTTTAAGTGCTTGGCCGAAAAACGATGGGTTCTCTCCCAATTTAGCGGACACATCTAAAAAGACACAGTTATGCTCTAGGAGGAAACTTGACGGTAGTATCTAAGGAAAATGCAGAACATTATTTGTGGGGTGAGGCATGTGATGGTTGGCACTTGGTCAAGTCGAAGAGTCTTAGCGTAATCCAAGAGCGAGTCCCTTCGGGTTGTAGTGAGGTGCGCCATTTGCATGAGCAATCAGAACAGTTTTTCTTTGTTCTGTCTGGTTGTGCCACATTAGAAGTGAATGGTGAAACTTTTGAGTTAAAAGAGAACCAAGGGCTACATGTGCCTAGTAACACACCACATCAGTTAAGTAATCGAACTCAAACAGATTTGCATTTTGTGGTGACATCGACTCCACCAAGTCATGGTGATCGTATTGAAGTACAAGGATCACAAGAGTCTTAAATCGGGTGTAGCGGATTCTCAACACCCGATATTGACTACCGCTCCGCTTTCCTGCAAATACGCTTGACCATACCTTTGAAAATAAACAGGTGCGCCGGCATCATCACGAACCAATAGAGCAGGCCGTAAAATCCTTGTGGGTGCCACCATGCCCGGATGTCTAAGGTGCGGTGGGTGCCTTCATCCGTGATTGAACATTCCAGTCGGCCGAGTCCCGGGGCTTTCATGCCGAATAGCAGCGAGAGAAACTGACCCGGCTCGCAGCGAATCACCTTCCACGAATCAATATAATCACCGACCTTCAGCTGGTCGCCTTGCGGGGCTCTTCTGACTGGTTTGCCGCCGCCGAAAAAGAAGTCGAGCCATTCCCGGGTTCGCCATAAGCTATTGGCGAAAAAATAACCTTCCGGCCGTTGGCCTATGCGCCGAATCACTGCCCAGAGTTGTTCTGTCGTTGCTGTGGTTTGACACGTTGCGCCAGCCTGCTTGGGATAATAGCCATAACCCGGCTGCCAGCGATTGAGTGCGTGTGGGTCGAATCCCCAAACCTGACTCCGGACAAAACGTCCTTCCCGGGCAATAGTTTGCTGCACAGCGTCGCTGTAGCTGAGTAACTTTTGTGGGTAAAGCTCGGTGATTGCGCGGTTATCGGCCACATAATCATGGGTCAGGCCAGCCAGTAATGCTTTACCGATACTGCTGGGCACTGAGGTAATCATACCGAGCCAGTAGGAAGCAATTTGGGGTGTCAGTAAACGGGTTGACCAGAGACGGAAAGGTTGGCCGGCCATCTGGCAAATAATTTTGAATTGCTCGCGATAGCTGAGCACTTCCGGGCCACCGATTTCAAATAACTGATGTCCGGTCGGGGAGGACTCTGCAAAACGCAGTAAATAATAATTCAGGTTTTCCAGCGCGATCGGATTGGCTTTTGAATCCACCCACTTGGGAGTGATGAGGATCGGCAGGTTGTAGACAAAGTCACGCATAATTTCAAACGCAGCGGATCCTGGACCAATTACGACACCGGCCCGCAGTTCAGTGATCGGGATTGAAAGCCGCCGCAGACACTCTCCGGTCATTTTTCGGGCTTTGAGGTGTTCAGAGTGCCCCGACTCCGGTTGAATGGCACTGAGATAGATAATGTGCTCAATGTGGCTGTGTTCTGCCGCCTGTCTGAAGTTCTCTGCCAACTGTAATTCGTAGTCAAAAAAATCACCGCCGTAAGCCATGCCATGGACGAGAAAATAGACCAGATCAAAGTGAGGAATCAGTGCCTGTGTCGCGTCTGAGTCGGCTAAATCAAGATATGCGAGCTGAAGGTTAGGGTGGGATTCCAGACGGGCTTTCAATGACTCAACATGACGCGTCGCGGCTGTGACGGTGTAACCTTGTGCCAGCAGGTGGGGGACAAGTTGTGAACCGATGTAACCGGATGCACCGAGGACGAGTACATTTTTCATAAATAATCCATAAGTCGTGGGTGATGGCAAAGACGGTGATTCAGTCTACTGATATGAATCGTGATTAGCATACAGAATACACTTTGGGGTGTCACTGGCCCATGTTATACTTGAACCGTTTTTCAGTTTTTCTGAGTCTGTAAATTCTCCTGAGTCACCATTGACTTAGGGAAACGATCCTATCACCGGAGTAGATACGCTTTTGTCTAAGATTATCACAATTCTTTCCTCGGTTCGGGGCAATTTTGTGCGTCAGTTGATTGCGATTGCAATCCCAATTGCTGTGCAAAATATTTTATTTTCCAGCCGGGGGTTGGTGGATGTCATTATGCTGGGACAACTGGGCGAAGCGGAGATCGCTGCGGTCGGTGTTGCTGCCAGAGCGACATTTGTCTCGACAATTATGCTGGTTGGTGTAACAACCGGCGGGGCGTTGCTCACCGCTCAATATTGGGGAGCCGTGAATAAGCAGGGGGTTCGCGAAAGTACCGCGTTAACCTGTCTGGTCTCAATGTTTTTTGCCACCATCACCGTGTTACTGTTTATGCTGTTCTCGGAATCGGTGATGTCGGTGGCGACCGATTCGCCTGATGTCATTCGCTTAGGAAGCGAGTATCTACAGATTACGTCGGTCAGTATGTATGCTGTGGCGATGGTCAGCAGTATGGCCGTCGGGTTGCGAGCAATGCATAAACCGGGGATCAGCACTTTCTTCAGTGCCATTGGTATCGGTTCAAATGTGGTGTTGAACTGGGTCTTGATCTTCGGTCATTTCGGGTTACCTGCGATGGGGATTGCCGGGGCTGCGATTGCTACGGTCCTCAGTGGTGTGATCGAAATTGTGACCTTGTATGGTTACCTTTATCGAAAACAGCATTTATTGGCGTTTGGATGGTATGACGTGGTAGCCGCAGTGAATTTGCGCAAGGTGAAGCGCTTTTTGCAGCTCTCATTGCCAACCACCTTTAACTTCTTGATTTGGTCGGGCGGGTTGTTTGCTTATCATGCCATTATGGGACTGAGTGGGGTGCAAGGGCTGGCGGCGTTATCGGTGATGACGCCGGTTGAATCGATTTCGCTCAGTTTTATGATCGGCATTTCCAGTGCCGCAGCGGTTCTGGTCGGTAATCAACTGGGTGCGAAAGAATATGAAAAAACCTATGATCAGGCCATTGCATTGACGATTCTGTGTGTCTTTGCCAGTATCGTTGTCGCGATCTTGTTGTACTTATTGCAAACCCCAGTGTTAAATGCATTTTCTGCTTTAACGCCGGAAACCCGCGCGTTGGCTGAAAAATTTATTGCAATTCTGAGTATTGGCATTGTGCTACGTTCTTTTCCGATGTCTGCGATTGTCGGTGTGTTGCGTGCCGGCGGAGATGTGAAATTCTGTCTGTATCAGGATATATGTGCCCAGTGGGTGATTGGTATTCCGGTGACAGCCATCGTCGCTGTGATGTTCCATGCACCGCCGGAGTGGGTGTATCTGGCCTTTCTGACTGAGGAATGCGTGAAATGGATTGGCTCGATTCCACGCATACGAAGTAAGAAATGGATGAGAAATCTGATAGAAACGGATGTGTGATTAACACCGCAAACTACTTTCTCCATTATGGTTTTTAGTGTAGATTCACACACCGAGATGTGTGAGAGTGGATCCAAAGATGTTAGAACTGACAGACCTGTGTAAAGGCTATTTAGATGGGGAGGAGTTTCACCCTATTTTACAAGGCGCAGAGCTGAAGCTGACATCGGGTGAGCAGGTCGCATTGATGGGAGAAAGCGGCTCTGGTAAGAGTACACTTTTGAACTTGATCGCAGGAATAGATAAAGTGGACTCTGGGGACATTTGGTTTCCCAATTTCCCGATGCATAGCGCTTCTGAACACCATCGCGCTGCTTACCGACGCCATCATATCGGTCACGTTTTCCAACAGTTTAATTTACTTCCGACACTGAATATTGCCGATAATATTCGTTTCTGTCGTCAGTTACGCCGACTCCCGGAAGATCAAGGACTGTGGCGTCAGATTTTATCTGCCCTTGATTTAATGCCTCTGCTCGGACGCTATCCGGAAGAAGTGTCCGGTGGTCAGCAGCAACGTGCCGCGATTGCCAGAGCGCTCTATATGGAACCGAAACTGTTGTTGGCTGATGAGCCCACGGGAAGTCTGGATGAAAAAAATGCAGAGGCAGTACTTCGGCTCCTGACATCTTTATCCCGTAGACTTGAATATACACTGTTGCTTGTCACCCACAGTCAAAAAGTGGCTAGCCATATGGAACGGTGTGTTCGTCTACAGGGAGGGCAGTTACATGTTGTGTCCCGTAGTTAAAGGACTGCTGGGTCATTATCGTCGCTCACCATTACAGATTTTACTGGTCTGGCTGGGGCTGACATTAGGGGTCTCTATTCTTATCGGTGTCACAGCGATTACCGAACATGCCCGTAAAAGTTATGCGCATGGGGAGAAGCTGTTTGCAAATCCGCTGCCGTATCACATTCGTCCCCGTTCTCTGGAAAATCAGATTCCATATCAAGTTTATCAACACTTACAGCAGGCAGGTTTTCACCAGTGCGTGCCTTTCAGCCGTTTTAAAGCGGAAACGGAGCACGGAGAAACGCTGACCGTGATTGGCATCGATCCTGTCAGTATGACGAATGTCGTTTCCTCAAAGCAGTCTCTCTGGCAACAGCCGATCCTACCGTTACTGATTGCACCAAATTCGGTGATCATCAGCCGTGAGTTTGCCAAGCATGAACAGTTAAAGAATGGCGACTGGATTACACTTTCATCCGGTGGACATATCGGCCCGGTAATTGTCGATCAGCATGATTGGGTTTATGGGCGTCGAGTGATGACCAATCTGTCGCGGGTTCGTGCTTTGACGGGAGAGAGCTTTCTATCTGTGATTGCCTGTCGGGAAATGTCGAATGAGACGTTACAACGATTGAAGCAGGTGTTGCCATCAACGCTATCGATCAATCGGCAATATCGTTCTGATATCGGTTCGCTGACCAAGGCATTTTTGTTGAACTTAGATGTTATCGGTGTGCTGGCATTTTTAGTCGGACTATTTATTTTTTATCAGGCAATATCGCTTTCTTTTATTCAGCGTCAACCGCTGGTGGGCATGATGCGTCAGGCAGGTGTCTCCGGTATCGAACTGACTAAAGCATTGATGATCGAGCTCAGTCTGTTGATTTTGATCTCTTGGATTTCTGGTAACTTTTTGGGATTGTTGTTGGCGGATCGTTTGATTCCGTCCGTCTATTCAGCCGTGATGAGCGAGCCGGAAAGCTTCTTCATCGACTGGAACTGGCGTTGGGGGCTGTATAGTTTCGTGATGGCAACGCTCGGTGCTTTAGCTGCCTGTCTATGGCCATTGATTCGATTATTGAAGTCTCCTTCTATTCGCTTAACCGCAAAAGTTTCTCTGGTGCGTTTTGCCGGGATCGAGTTTGCCTGTCAGGCGATTGTTGCTGTTTTATTATTTGGGACAGCAATTCTGATTTATCTGTTTGTGCAGCAGTTGTGGACTGGATTTGTGGTACCGGCGTTGATCTTGATTAGTGTCGGGCTGATGACTCCGTTTCTTTTCTGGAAGGTTTGTGACTGGCTTTCTTATCGCCTCAAAGATGTCAAACGGCGCTGGTTTTTTGCTGATGCTGCCGCAAGTATGGGATATCGCGGTATTGCGACTATGGCATTCTTAATTGCGCTGACTGCCAATATCGGCATTGAGACTTTAGTAGGCAGTTTCCGGGGCACGATGGACCACTGGCTCAATGAAAAATTAGCCGCTGATTTGTATATATATATGCTTCACCATCATCTCAAGCGGATATGACCCGCTGGCTACAGCAGCAAGATGAGGTGGACTTTGTCTGGAAGCGTTGGGAACGTGATATCCCGTCAGAACAAGGCCTTATCCAAGTAGTAAGTACCGGCGCGACGGATATTGAGTTAGGGGCGACTACCATGAAAGTTGCCGTACCGGATTTCTGGGAGTATCTGCACCGGAGCAAAAGTGTATTGATTAGTGAGTCTATGGCGTTAAAACTGGGCATTCGGCCCGGAGAACATATCTCACTGCCACCTCCGCTGGGAAAAGGCTGGTATGTCGCTGGTATCTATTATGACTATGGCAATCCCTTCTATCAGGTACTTATCTCTGAATTTGCCTGGCAGCAAATATTTGCAGCACATGGGGACATTATCCTCAATGTCCTGACGAAAACGTCGGATCTTGATGCTGAAAATCGTCTCAAGCAGCGACTACTGAATACTTTTTATCTGGATAGTGAACGGGTCTTTAATCATCGGACTGTTCATCAAGCGGTCATGCGGACATTTGACCGTACTTTTTCCATTGCAGATAAGCTCAGTAAAATTACTTTGTTGATTGCTGTGATCGGGATTTTCTTTGCAACGTTTTCCGGTGAGCTGGCGAGAAGAAAGCATCTGACCTTGATGCGTTACCTTGGTGTATCCGGCAAAGAGCTGATCGTGATTGGGAGTTTGCAACTTTCGACTTTCGGGGTTATTTCTTTGTTGATTGCGATTCCACTCGGCATTAGTTTGTCAGTGCTGGTGATGGATATGGTTATTCGGCAGACGTTTGGTTGGTCTGTACAACTCTATTTTATGTATTCCGGCTATCTGTCTACGGCATTATGGTCGATAGCTGCACTGGTCATCGCCGGGGCAATCCCAGTAGTCAAATTGACTTTACGCTCTCCAATTCAATCTTTTAGGGATTCTCTATAATCTTTAAGTGGTCATCTTTTCTCAGTTTTTTCCTTCGTTTTTTCCGAAGTGAACTATCATTAGAATCGATTTTTATATATTCCAATTGATTGTTAAAATCGTTATATGTATGTTTCAAAAATAGTTTGAATCAGGAGCCTTCGAATGACGCAAATGATCCGGAAATTCTTCAGCATGGAATCAAGCAGTGGGGTGATGCTGATATTCGCCTCTATTTTAGCAATGTGGGTCGCAAACTCGTCACTACAAGGATTATATGAGGAAGTTCTACATATCAAGTTAGTGGGTTTATCAATGCGCCACTGGATAAACGATGGATTAATGGCGGTGTTTTTTCTGCTGATTGGACTGGAAGTCAAACGAGAGCTGTTTGTCGGGGCACTAAAGAAAAAAGAAACGGCTATGTTTCCTGCCATTGGTGCCGTTGGGGGAATGCTTGTTCCTGCCTTAATTTACGTTTTTTTCAACCAAGGTGATGCATTAGCGATTCAAGGCTGGGCAATTCCCGCAGCGACTGATATTGCATTTGCTTTAGGAGTGATGGCGTTATTGGGGAACCGGGTGCCAGTCAGTTTAAAAGTTTTCCTATTGGCACTGGCGATTATCGATGATTTAGGAGTCATCGTGATTATTGCGCTGTTTTATAACAGTGATCTTTCGACACTGGCGCTCTCTGTTGGTTTAGCCATGACCGCAGTTCTGGTGCTCATGAGCTATAAACGCGTCACCCATCTGACACCTTATCTGATCATCGGTGCAATTCTCTGGGTTGCCGTGCTGAAATCAGGTGTCCATGCAACGCTTGCCGGTGTGGTTCTTGGTTTCTCAATTCCTCTGAAAGGAAAAGAGGGACAATCATCGCCATTAAAGCAACTGGAGCACTGGTTACATCCCTATGTGTCTTTCATTATTTTGCCTATCTTTGCGTTTGCCAATGCCGGCATTCCGATGGACGCAATTTCCAGTGAGGTATTGAGCAACCCAGTTCCTGTCGGAGTGGCATTAGGACTCTTGCTGGGTAAACCGCTCGGTGTGTTTAGTTTCTGCTACGGTGCGCTGAAATTAGGCGTGGCAAAATTACCGCGAGGCGTGCAACTCAAACAAATATTTGCAGTGTCCGTGCTGTGTGGTATTGGCTTTACCATGTCGATCTTTATCTCTTCGCTGGCGTTTGGTGAAATTGCTGAAGCATTAGATACTTACGCAAGGTTAGGGATCTTAATGGGGTCAACGGTTGCAGCAATACTCGGTTATATTTTATTGAGGCTTGCTCTGCCAGCTGAAAAAACAGAAAAAGCCACCGTTTCCGATGAGCTTTAATCAAAAAATAACAGTTACATACGAGGGCTTTGCCCTCGTATTTTTTTAGAGGATTGTTCAGAGAAAATAATTGCAAGTCGTGTCCGTTGTATGTTAGATTTCGCGACAATCTCGGAGTGAATATCACTTTCTGGGGGATACGCGTAGTGAACATTCAGGCTGATTGTGTCATTACGTAGGGTAGGTATCAGCAAGTCCTTTTGTTGATAGACGGGATACTCTAGTCGTGGGAGCGGCATCAAAATGGGAAACCCAACATTGAAACCATATATTTTATCTTCATTAATCAGCTTTGTTCTTCCTCAGTGCCCTGTCCAACAAGACAGTAGCATTACTGAACCTTGATACCCAGCAATCGCTGATTTTCCACTTTATTTATTGTGTCTCTAAACACATCTGTCGTATATATCCGATTGCCCAGATGATGTAAGAGGCCGGTTGCTATTACCCATCCTTATTATTGATATTTTTGTTCCTTAAAGATGGGCGTTTTTCCTGAGGGGGCGCAGATGAGTACTGCCTTTGAAGTCAATCAAAATATGTCACCAATTTTTTCATCACAAATACCTGACGTAAAGGGTGTTTATGACTTAACACCGGATCAGGTACTTTTAGATCAAGAGAAGTACGAATCTGAGGTCCGTTCGTATCCCCGCCGTTTGCCAATTGCGATTAAACAAGCTTATGGCCTTCTGGTTGAAGATACACGTGGTCAGGTTTTTCTCGACTGTCTTGCCGGTGCCGGAACTCTGGTGCTCGGATATAATCATCCGGAAATCAATCAGGCATTAAAAGAGCAGTTAGATTCAGGACTGCCTTACCAAACGCTGGATATGACAACACCAGCGAAAGATCATTTTATTAAGCAAGTTCGAGCATTTCTCCCGGAAGAACTGGGATCGAACTGTGCGATTCAGTTTTGTGGCCCTTCCGGCGCTGATGCCGTAGAAGCTGCAATCAAGCTAGCCAAACAAACGACGGGTCGTAATACCATGTTTGCATTCCGTGGGGCGTACCATGGTATGACGAACGGTACGATGGGAATGATGGGGAATTTAAATACCAAAGCCCGTCGGACCGGTTTGATGTCTGATGTACATTTTATGCCGTTTCCTTATAACATTCGCTGCCCGTTTGGTCTTGGTGGTGAAGAGGGCGCGCGTGCCAGTATTCGTTACATTGAACGTCTGCTCGGCGATGATGAAGCGGGTATCATGAAACCGGCAGGGATCATTGTCGAACCTGTTCAAGGGGAAGGTGGTGTAATTCCTGCGCCTGCATTCTGGCTACGTGAACTCCGTCGTATTTGTGATGAGCACGGTATCTTACTGATTTTTGATGAAGTGCAGTGTGGTGTGGGTAAAACCGGCTACAACTTTGCCTTTGAAGAAGCAGGTATCATTCCGGATATTCTGTGTCTGTCGAAAGCCATTGGTGGTGGATTACCAATGTCGCTGTTAGTGTTCAAAAAAGAAGTCGATACATGGCGTGCCGGTGAGCATACCGGAACATTCCGTGGTAACCAACTGGCAATGGTCTCCGGTGCAAAAGCGCTTGAAATCATTCAGCGTGATAACTTAGTCGAGCACGCCAATATTGCCGGCCAATATTTACGGATGGGGCTGGAGAAAATTCAAAGCCGCGTTAACTGTATTGCCGAAGTTCGCGGTAAAGGATTGATGTTGGGCGTTGAGATCAAAGATCCTCAAGGCGGTCTGAATAAATTCGGTGAACCGAAAGCTGATGGTGCCCTGACGCTGAGAATTCAACGCGCGGCTTTGGAAAGAGGCCTGATGGTCGAGAAAGGCGGTCGTGAAGGGTCTGTGATTCGTTTTCTGCCACCGGTTATTATTTCTTACGAACAGATTGATTTTGCTCTGCGTGTCTTAGAAGAAGCAATTTTAGTTGCTGGTGGTGGCGTGAAGTCGCCTGAAGCGCCGCATCAAGCTGAATGGAAAAAACATTTTATTCAGACCGGATATCAGGGCAGCGAGCAATTTACCAAAGTCATGAATCACACGACTGCTGCAATGAAATCGATTTTTGAAGCGGTACAGGCGCCTTATTCCGGTATGGAACCTTCACAGCTGGAACAAGCGATTTATGCAGTCGATTTAGATCATAAAAATGCGCTGCTGACCGATGTGATTTCCGATACGGCCAAATTAGTCGGTGCGAATTCGATTATTGTACAGCATCCGAACTGTATTGCGCATTTGCATACACCACCGCTGTTAGCCTCTGTTGCGGCAGAGTCGATGATCGGTGCCTTGAATCAGTCAATGGACTCATGGGATCAGTCATCTGCGGCAACTTATGTGGAACAGTGCGTGATTGACTGGATGTGTAGCAAGTTCCGGTTAGAAGACTCATCTGACGGTGTCTTTACCAGTGGCGGTACGCAAAGCAACCAAATGGGCTTGCAACTGGCACGTGATTGGATTGCTGACAAATTAAGCAATCATTCAATTCAAAAACTTGGCTTACCTGACTATGCTGATAAATTGCGGATTGTCTGTTCCAAGAATGCGCACTTCACGGTGCAAAAGGCTGCTTCTTGGATGGGATTGGGTGAGAAAGCAGTATTGACGGTTGATTCTTTGCCAAATGGGACGATGGATGCCTCTAAACTTGCAGGTGTCGTTGAGCAGGCGAAGGCTGAAGGTTTGATTCCGTTTGCGGTGGTCGGTACGGCAGGAACCACGGATCATGGTGCAATTGACGATTTAAATACCATTGCAGACGTCGCTGAGCAGCATGACTTATGGATGCATGTTGACAGTGCCTATGGCGGTGCGCTGATCCTGAGTCGTCATGCTGATCGTTTAAATGGGATTGAACGTGCCCGTTCGATTACAGTCGATTTTCATAAATTATTTTATCAAACAATCAGTTGTGGTGCATTCCTGGTCAACAACAAAGCTGATTTGAAATATCTGTTGCATCATGCGGACTATTTGAACCGGGAACATGACACATTGCCGAATTTAGTTGATAAATCACTGTCAACAACCAGACGTTTTGATGCGTTAAAAGTCTATATGACCATGCAAAGCGTCGGACCGGCCGCGTTGGGAGAAATGTACGATCACTTAATCCAACAGACACAACAGGTCGCGCAGTTAATTGATGATGCTCCGGGATATGAATTGTTATCTCAGCCATCATTATCTACGGTTTTATTCCGTGCTGTACACCCAGCGGTCACTGATCTCGATAAGTTGAATCAGCAAGTGCGTATTGAAGCATTGACTCGCGGAGTTGCGGTGCTTGGTGAGACAGTGGTGAACGGTCAAACGGCTTTGAAACTGACCATTTTGAATCCATGTTTAGACATCAACGATTTTGAATCGTTAATGGAGAAGATTACACAGCTAATTCATGAACTAGTCGGATAATTAAGGTAATAGGACTATGTCAATTTTACAAATTGGAGCAGGAGGTGTTGGTTGGGTTGTCGCACATAAGGCAGCTCAGAACAACGATATTTTAGGTGATATTACGATTGCATCTCGAACAATCGCAAAGTGCGAAAAGATTATTGAATCTGTACGTCGCAAAGGAAACCTGAAAAACTCGCAAAAGAAGTTAGAAGCTCGTGAAGTTAACGCAGACGATATTGACGCTTTAGTTGCGTTGATTCACGAGGTTCAGCCTGATTTAGTGATCAATGTTGGCCCCCCGTGGGTCAACATTCATGTCATGGAAGCCTGTTATCGGGCGAAAGTGTCCTATTTGGATACTTCGGTTGCAGTTGATCTCTGTTCTGAAGGTCAGCAGGTCCCTGAAGCCTATGATTGGCAATGGGGATATCGTGACAAGTTTAAAGAAGCCGGTATTACCGGTATTCTCGGTGCTGGTTTTGATCCCGGTGTAGTGAGTGTCTTTGCCGCTTATGCGGTCAAACATCTGTTTGATGAGATTGACAGCATTGACGTCATGGATGTCAATGCGGGCGATCACGGTAAGAAATTTGCGACCAATTTTGATCCTGAAACCAATATGTTAGAAATTCAGGGCGATTCATTTTACTGGGATGACAACGAATGGAAACAGGTCGGTTGTCATACTCGAATGCATGAGTTTGATTTTCCGGTGGTCGGTAAACATAAAGTTTACTCGATGGCTCACGATGAAGTGCGTTCTATGAAAGAGTTCATTCCGGCAAAACGTATCGAGTTTTGGATGGGATTCGGTGATCGTTATCTGAATTACTTTAATGTGATGCGAGATATTGGTTTGTTAAGTCCTGATCCGTTGACCTTACCTGATGGCCGAGAAGTTCAGCCTTTGCATGTCCTCAAAGCACTATTACCGGATCCGACGTCTTTGGCTCCGGGCTATACGGGTAAAACCTGTATCGGGACTTGGGTTCAAGGTCAAAAAGACGGCAAAGCGCGGAGTGTTTTCCTCTATAACATCGCGGATCATGAAGTTGCTTATCATGATGTTGAGCATCAGGCGATTTCTTATACAACGGGTGTTCCTGCCATTACAGCAGCGATTCAGTTCTTCCGTCAACAATGGGCTGAGCCCGGTGTTTTCAATATGGAACAGTTGGATCCGGATCCGTTTCTCGAGACCATGCCAGGCATTGGCTTGAATTGGGATATGCAGGAACTCGAAGTCGGTCAGCCTGACATCCAAATCCTGAAATAATTGGTATTTCGTTCGTCGAAATGACGAGATTAATACATATCCAGCAGCCGTAGCATATGATGCTATGGCTGTTTTTTAACCTATCACCGTACTGAATGTGGTTCTTCATGAATGTTGAGTGGCGTGATTGATGTCGCTGAGAGATGAACGTCCACATGCGTATATGGTAAACATGATCAATCGGTAAGTGAGTCATGCAAAAGAATGAATTAAAAACACCTTATTTTATGATTGATGAGTCTAAACTGATTCACAATCTTGAAATCGCCAAACAACTCAAAGATATTTCCGGTGTGAAATTAGTACTTGCTCTCAAGTGTTTTTCCACATGGGGGGTGTTTGATATTATCAAACCATATCTGGATGGCACGACCAGCTCAGGTCCTTACGAAGTCAAGCTGGGCTATGAGACATTTGGTGGTGAGACTCATGCTTATAGCGTCGGTTATAGTGAAGATGATGTCAAAGCGGTCGCAGATATCTGCGATAAAATGATTTTTAATTCACAGTCACAATTAGTGGCGTATCGTCATCTGGTTGAAGGGAAAGCATCGTTAGGGCTGCGTTTGAATCCCGGCGTGAGTTATGCCGGCCAGGATTTAGCGGATCCGGCTCGCCAGTTCTCTCGATTAGGTGTCCAGGCTGATCATCTTGATCCGAGTGTGTTTGAATCTATCGATGGTGTCATGTTCCACATGAACTGTGAGAATAAAGATGTCGATGCATTCATCCACCTGTTAGACGCGATTTCAACACAGTTCGGTTCCTATCTGGATCGACTCGATTGGGTCAGCCTTGGCGGCGGTGTGTTCTTTACTTGGCCGGGATACGATGTTGAAAAACTCGGTATGGCTTTAAAAGCATTTGCTGAGAAACACAATGTCCAGTTATATCTTGAACCGGGAGAAGCCATTATCACTCGCACAACCGATCTGGTCGTGTCTGTTGTCGATATTGTTGAGAATGAGATGACTACAGCGATTGTTGATTCTGCAACAGAAGCGCATCGTTTGGATACCTTAATCTACAATGAGCCGGCTTCAGTATACGAGAGCAGTCAAAATGGCGAACATGAATATGTCATTGGTTCTTGTTCATGCTTGGCAGGGGACCAATTTTGTATCGCAAAATTCGATCAGCCGCTTGAGATTGGCCAAAAACTCCATTTGATGGATAGTGCCGGGTATACGATGGTGAAACTCAACTGGTTTAATGGGTTGCGGATGCCTTCTGTCTATTGTGAACGTGTCAATGGTGAAGTACAAAAACTCAATGAGTTTGACTACGCTGATTTTAAACGTTCATTATCTCAGTGGTCTGTGCAATAAGGCCTGCACATTCAGTGATATAAAATAATCCCCCAATGGTGGCATACCAACCATTGGGGGATTTCTTATTTTAAAGTGCCTGTTAAACGGTGTCAGAAAGGTATTACAGTTTGAACATCATCAGTTTATCATCCAATTGTTGGGACATACTGGCTAAACGTTCACTTTCTTTGGCAAGCGTGGTTGCTGACTCGGACATCTCTTGAGCCGCGTCATTGATGCCGGAGATATTTCGGTTCATCTCTTCGGCAACAGCACTTTGCTCTTCGGCAGCTGTAGCGATTTGGGCGGATTTATCACTAATATGCTGAATATGAGTGACAATTAATTTTAGGTCGCTACCGGAACCTTCCGCGCATTGAACACTATTGTAAGCCAGATCTTGACTCTTCTGCATTGCATCAGCCGTGCTGACCGCCAACTGTTGCAGCCGATTAATGGTACTCTGAATCTCTTCTGTGGATTGGTTGGTACGACTCGCCAGATTACGGACTTCATCGGCAACGACTGCAAATCCACGTCCTTGTTCTCCGGCTCGGGCTGCTTCTATCGCAGCATTCAGCGCCAGTAGGTTCGTTTGCTCGGAAATTCCGCTAATGACTGAAGTCACTTCACTGATTTCCATCACGCCTTCTTTGAGTTTATTGACCCGATCGGAAGCCACTTCCAGCTCTTGAGACAGAGACTTGATACTCTCGACGCTTGATGAGACATCCTGATCGCCAAGCCCGGCCTCTTGACTTGCTTCAGCGGTGTCTTTAGCGGTTGACTCTGCGTGGTTAGCAACCTCGGCAACGGTTGCGCTCATCTCATTCATTGCCGTTGCGATTTGGGTGAGCTGATCTTTCTGGGAACTGACGGCTTGACTGGTATCTTCAGCAGATGTTGCAATTCGATTCGCTGCTTCAGAAAGCTGCTTCGCTGACTTTACTGATTCGTATAACGCTGCCCGGATAGAGCTAATACTTTCATTAATGCGTTGGGCAAGAATACCAATCTCATCTTTGCCCATAATTGGAATCTCAACGGTCATATCGCCATTCACAATATGATGCATTGTATTTTTTATTTGATCCAAAGGGACAATAATCGCCCGGGCAATTATTGTTCCGAGTAAAATCATACCAGCGACAATTAGGAGCGTGGACAGCCCCATTTTGAGTAATAATGAGGATTTTTCATGATCAATATCAGAAACGAGCATTCCTGAGCCGATAATCCAGTCCCAAGGCTCATAACCATTTAGATAGGAAATTTTATCGGCTAGTTCACCATTTTCACCTTCAAAGCGGTAAAGAACCATATCACCGCCTTTTTTCTGACCGGCTTCGACAAATTCAAACCAGCGTTTATCGTCAGGGTTATTGGCTTGCCCCATCTGTTTACCATTGAGCTCCGGTTTCATTGGGTGGTCGATGATATACCGTGATTTATTTAACGTGAACAAATAATTATCCCCGTCAAATCGAGTCGCATTCAATAATATTTTTGCCTGTTTTTGTGCTTCTTCTTTAGGAAGTGTTTGGTCAAGGTGAGCAATTTGAGAAATGACGGATTCAATTACAGCTGAAAGACGTTGTTTTTTTTCATTGAGTAAGTTCCTTTCTAATGTTTGATTTGCGATCACGAGTAATATAACAAAACCGACAATAGCGACTAACACTAGACAGGCTAGTTTTCGGCTGACTTTCATATTTCTTAGCATTGACATGACGTTTACCTCGAAGCATCTACAAAAGGTGCTTGTATATTATTATTTCAACAATATTATTCACTATTATATTTCATAATGGTCCATACAAGTATGTCCGCAATAACAAGCAGTTGTTTTGCAGATTAGATCATATAAATATGTAACTGACAATAATATTTTTTGCGACTTGGATTTTATTTTTAGAATATAATCATAAGTATTTTCATATATTTATATTGTTGCATCAAATTAGCGCATTGATGAGCTATCGATCATGACTTGAGTATCTTCACTGAGAGATTCCAACTCACTGATAATATCATCGATTAATAATGTCTCGGGTAAACGCAGGGAAATATGTGCCGTAAATAAACTGGAATTGACTCCGTGACTGTCAGAAATAAATATGCGTTGGCAATTCATGTCTAATACTCTAATTCGCTGGCTATCGAGTAGATGAGTGATTTCATTAACGATGCCAGCTCTATCGTTAGCGTCTATTCTCAAGTTATATTCTTTTTTTTGTTCGGTATCGTGTGGCTCGCAGTCGGTAATCATCGTTGATAAGTTGGGCTGTGACAAAAAGGCATCTTTAATATACATTTCAGTTTCTTCAGGCGCTGAAATTTTGATTAACGCTGCAACACGATTTTCTAAGTAATTGATTTTACTAGTTATCCATTGTCCGCCATTTTCATGGGTAATCGCGGCTAGATGGTGGATATCCGCTGGTGCAGCATCACCGATGAAGCTGACAATAAATAGGTGAGTCATCCGGTTTCTCCTTACCAAGTCTACTGGCTGATACTATTATTTTAGGCTGAGGTGGTGTGATTAGCTGAATGTTTTACAGTTTTGTTAATTAGATCTGATCTTTTGTTCGATTGCGCCCGAATGGGTGGTTAAACATCTATCAGGTTGAAATCAAAGCAAATGAGACGGAGAATAACAAGTCTTTTCCTCTCGTGTATTGTATGATGTAAAGAAGTAAGTTTCTGGGCTAGAGAATAAGGGAAGCACCTCTTTCGCGCCTAGGGGATTTGGACTGAATGAAAGGTTTTAGTTATGCTAAAAGTTGCGATGCTTAGTACCGGTGAAGAAGTGCTCCATGGTGATATTCAGGATACGAATGCAACATGGTTATCCAGTCTGTTCTTTGAACAAGGCTACCCACTGACAAAGCGTTCAACCGCTGGCGATAACCGTCAGGTGTTGCGTGATGAAATTCTAATGCTGGCTTTAAATTCAGATGTTTTGATCGTCAATGGTGGTTTGGGACCGACCAGTGACGATCTTTCTGCTGAAGTGGCAGCAGAAGCGGCTGAGCAGCAGTTGGTGTTGTTTCCCGACTGGCTTGAAACAATGAAAGCTCGTTTCGTTCAGCGTAACTTGGTTATGTCTGACAGTAATATTAAGCAAGCGATGTTACCGGAACATGCAACGGTCTTGGATAATCCCATAGGAACGGCTTGTGGGTTTAAAGTTGAAATTCATGGCTGCCTTTGTTATTTCACCCCCGGTGTCCCTTCAGAATTTCAAAAAATGATCAGCGAGCAAGTACTGCCGGATTTAAACCGACACTTTCCGAATGCCTCTGATTTGGTCTGCCATCGTTTATACACATTAGGTTCGTCCGAGTCTGTTTTAGAAGACTTACTCCGTCAGGTTGAACTGTCCGATGAGTATCTGCTGGGCTTTCGTGCTTACCTTCCTTTTATTGAAGTCAAATTGTTCGGGCCTGCGGGGCAGGACAATGAAATGTATCGTTTAATGGAAGAAATTTTTAACCTCGTGTCCGAGTGGACTGTCAGTATTGATCAGCCGATGCTTGCCCAACTCTCACAAATCATGCATGACAGTGGTAAAACACTGGCAATTGCCGAGCAGTCAACACGAGGCTGGCTGGTGGATTGGCTGTTTAGTGATGATGTCATCTTTGAACAATGTGGAAGTAGTTGGGTGCTGAGCCCGAAAGTCTCCGGCAAGATGTCTGCTCAAGATCCGGTTTCTGCTGTATTGGCATTAGCCAGTGCTACCAAAGAGAAGAGTGAAACAGAACTGGCTCTCGTGACCGGGGAGTTTCGCGAGGATGGCTTCACGCTGGCGCTATCTTCTTCTGAAGGCGAATGGGCACAGCAGTTGAAATTCAAACGAGATTATCGCGCTGATGAGCGGAAAATTTTGATCGGTACGATTGCAGCGGATATGTTGTTGCGTTATCTATCCTCAAAACCAGTCTTTGGCAAGTATTCATCGACCCTGTCAGAAAAACAGATTTATATTCCGGCAACATCCTTATAAATCAATTCATTAGATCCGGGAGTCTGATTTTACTCCGGCGTGTATTTCCCCCATATCATGTTCGTCGTCACATTTGATAGGGGGATAATACTTTGAATTGCCACCTTATAATTTCAAAGAAAATCTGATTATTCTTTATGCGTAAATTGTCTAATGTTTAATCCGATGATTTCTTAAGTGTTTCCTCATTCCCTCAAAAATGGCTATACCCAAGGGTGTCCTATTCACGCTAAACTAAAATCTCGTGGAGCTGATACGGCAGGAGGCTGACATGCAGAGTCATTCAAAGATTCTTGTTTGGTACAAGGTTGCAAGTCAACAAGTTGTTTTGGGGGAAGCATATCAGGATATGAGTGATAAACTGGTTTCGCTTTGGTTGGATACACCGACGGAAAACGGCTTAATGAGTGATTTGGGTTATCATATCTCATTATTTGGAGATGATGGCCGTAAGATTGCTGATAAAGCGATTTCAATGTTGACCGCCGATCAGTTATTGGGGAAAGCACAGCGGCTTGTCGAATCCGGAAAAACGGAGGCTCGGCTATAGCGACTAGAAATCAGCCATAGCCGTATGACAAACATCAGATTAATTTGATGGCAATCGGCTAGGCTCGTTTCACTTTATGCTCGTAATGAACATCCTGAAGTTCTATTTGTTCACCGCTTGCCCGGCAAATACAAGGTAAGATCTCATCAGACTGGGTATACGCGATCGCAAAACCCACGTACTCAACTGACCCAGCAGATAACTTACATCGACAGGCACCACAGTGCCCGTCTCTGCAATTATATTCAACATTCAGTCCGGCATTTTCCATGGTCTCAAGTAATGTTTCGGAGCCATTGGATTCAATCATGAGTGTCTGATTGATTTTGATGGTTGGCATAATTACAGCTCAAACCCTTCAAAGTCATCGAGATTGACTTGATTATCAATCTGGCCGACCAGATATGAGCTGATCTCTGCTTCCTGAGGGGCAACCTGAACATTGTCTGAGGATAACCAAGCATTAATCCAGGGAATCGGGTTATTAACTGCGCCCGGATAAGCCGTTTCCAGCCCGACAGCCTGCATACGGATATTGGTTATATATTCGACATACTGACAGAGAATATCTTTGTTCAGACCAATCATTGAGCCATCTTTGAACAGATATTCTGCCCATTCTTTCTCTTGCTCGGCCGCGGTTTTGAACAGGTCAAAACATTCTTGCCTGCACTCTTCTGCAATTTGAATGAATGAGAAATCATCCTGACCATTACGCAGCAGATTAAGCATATGCTGCGTACCAGTCAGATGCAGGGCCTCATCGCGGGCAATCAACTTGATAATTTTGGCATTGCCTTCCATCAGCTCTCGTTCAGCAAACGCAAAAGAGCAGGCAAAGCTGACGTAGAAACGAATCGCTTCAAGAGCGTTGACTGACATCAGGCACAAATAGAGTTTTTTCTTTAACTCATGCAGGCTGACAACAACAGTCTGATTATTAATCTCGTGCTTGCCTTCACCATAACGATGATAGTCGTTGGTCAGTTTGATCAGTTCATCATAGTAATGGGCAATGTCGCCGGCGCGCTTAATGATGTGTTCATTTTCAACAATATCATCAAAAACTGCTGCGGGGTCATTGACGATATTACGGATAATATGTGTGTATGAACGAGAGTGAATCGTTTCAGAGAAAGACCAGGTTTCAATCCATGTCTCCAACTCAGGGAGTGACACCAGAGGAAGCAGTGCAACGTTCGGACTGCGCCCCTGAATAGAGTCGAGCAAAGTCTGATATTTCAGATTGGAGATGAAAATATGTTTTTCATGATCCGGCAGATTGTTGTAGTTGATTCGATCCGTCGATACATCGACTTCTTCGGGACGCCAGAAGAAAGAGAGCTGTTTCTCGATTAACTTTTCGAAGATCTCATATTTTTGTTGGTCATAACGTGCCACGTTTACAGGTTGACCAAGAAACATCGGTTCTTTGAGCTGGTTGTTCTTTTTTTGTGTAAAAGTGCTGTAAGCCATAGTTGCCTCAATCTGTTTCACCCTCTCGCTTAGAGAGGGTGTAAAACTGGTATATGTTGACAGAAAAAAGTCTATACGGTATGCGCATTAAATCTTACAGGCGCCACCGGCACAATCATCATCTTCAGCGATTAATGAAGTACCATCTTTCTGATCGTCTTTCGCGCCATCTCTCGTATTGTGATAATACAGGGTTTTCACGCCAAATTTATAAGCAGTCAGTAGATCTTGAAGCAGTTGCTTCATCGGCACTCTGCCACTCTCGTAACGCGTCGGGTCATAGTTTGTATTTGCAGAAATAGATTGGTCGATAAATTTCTGCATGATACTGACAAGATGCAGATAACCTTCATTCGAACCGATATCCCACAAGAGCTCGTAGTTAGATTTCAACTCGGTAAACTCAGGGACAACCTGCTTCAAAATACCGTCTTTGGACGCTTTGACTGAGATATAACCGCGTGGCGGCTCAATCCCATTGGTTGCATTTGAAATCTGAGAAGATGTTTCTGAAGGCATCAGTGCCGTCAGAGTTGAGTTTCTCAAACCATATTCCATGACATCGGCACGAAGTTGGTCCCAATCATAATGCAATGGTTCTGCACAAAGTTGATCGATATCTTTTTTGTAGGTATCAATCGGCATGAGGCCTTTCGCATAGTTGGTTTCATTGAAGGCAGGGCAGCGGCCTTGCTCTTTCGCCAATTTCATCGATGCTTTTAACAAATAGTATTGCATAGCTTCAAAAGTACGGTGAGTCAGGGCATTGGCACTACTGTCTGAATATTTGACCCCATTTTTTGCCAGATAGTAGGCATAGTTGATTACACCGATACCCAGCGTCCGGCGATTCATGGTCGCTTTACGTGCAGCAGGGAGCGGGTAATCCTGATAGTCAAGCAGGGCATCCAGTGCGCGTACAACAAGATCAGAGAGATCTTCAAAGTCATCCAGAGACTGAATTGCACCTAAGTTGAATGCTGACAGCGTACACAGAGCAATTTCACCTTCGTCATCTTCAACATTGTTTAATGGCTTGGTTGGCAGTGCAATTTCAAGACATAGATTTGATTGGCGAACCGGAGCAACGCTTGCATCAAACGGGCTATGAGTGTTGCAGTGATCAACGTTTTGGATATAGATACGTCCAGTAGAAGCTCGCTCCTGCATCAGCAGTGTAAATAGCTCAACCGCTTTAACGGTTTCTCTCTTGATCGATGCGTCATTTTCATACTGGACATACAAACGCTCAAATTCCGCCTGATCTTGGAAGAACGCATCGTAAAGCCCCGGCACGTCAGAAGGGGAGAACAGTGAAATATTGCTACCCTGTACCAGACGTGTATACATGAGCTTATTGAGTTGCACACCGTAGTCCATATGGCGAACCCGGTTTTCTTCAACACCACGGTTATTTTTGAGGACCAGCAGCGATTGTGCTTCGCGATGCCACAGCGGATAAAAGACTGTTGCTGCACCACCACGAACCCCCCCTTGAGAGCAACATTTAACAGCGGTCTGGAAGTATTTATAGAAAGGGATACAACCGGTGTGAAATGCTTCTCCGCCACGGATTTCAGAACCCAGCGCACGAATACGACCCGCATTGATACCAATGCCTGCACGTTGTGAGACGTAACGGACGATAGAACTTGCTGTTGCATTGATTGAGTCGAGACTGTCACCACACTCGATCAAAACACAGGAGCTGAATTGGCGTGTCGGTGTACGGACACCCGACATAATCGGTGTCGGTAAAGAGATCTGAAACAGTGATGTTGCATCGTAGAAACGTTTGACATAGCTCAGGCGAGTTTCCTGAGGATATTTGGCAAACAGACAGGCTGCGACCAGAATGTACAGGAATTGTGCACTCTCATAGATTTGTCCGGTAACTCGGTTTTGAACGAAATACTTACCTTCCAGCTGCTTGACGGCCGCATAAGAGAAATTCAGATCGCGGCGATGATCGATATAGTTGCCCAGTTCGATCCACTCTGCTTGTGTATAGTCTTCGATGAGATGACGATCATATTTGCCGAGTTCAACCAGTTTCTTGACATGATCGAATAATGTCGGCGGCTCATATTGGCCGTATGCTTTTTTCCTCAGATGGAATACAGCAAGTCTGGCGGCAAGATATTGATAATCCGGCGAATCTTCAGAGATTAGATCGGCTGCAGATTTAATCAGTGTCTCGTGAATGTCGGAAGTGGTGATGCCGTCATAAAACTGGATATGAGCTCGGAGTTCAACTTGTGAAACCGATACATTTTGCAGCCCTTCAGCTGCCCATGCGATAACCCGATGGATCTTATCTAGATCGATTTGCTCTTTACGTCCATCGCGCTTCGTAACTGTGAGTTGTTGGTTCATTCTGCTTTATTTCCCTAACAAAACTGATAAGACCGACTATGAATTATTTTAGATTTAGGGCCTTGCTTATTTGATATAAATAACATTATGCGTCAAACACAATATATAGGGTCTTCGTACCTTGCGGATTACAAGATAGTGCTATTACAGGCTGATTTCAAGTTTGTTATCAGGGGACATCTTGTGGATAACCATCGCATGAAATTTTTTTGTTAGTAGCTGCTTACTGAGAACCTGTGTTTACAAGAGAATGGTAAAAACAGGGAATATATATTTGAGTGAAGTTCCACTAAAATGAAAAAAAAACAGCTTGATCTTTAGAGACAGATGATCAGTTCAAATGCCTGGTGTTAATTTCATCAATATGTATAAAAGCTGTGCATCAGCAAGCTAATGCACGGACTTAATATAGAGAATAGAGATGACATTATTCAGGTAATGTTGTGTGCACAATATAGTTGACATCGACGCGATGACCGAGACGATAGGTTTGAGTCAAGGGATTGTAGTGTAGCCCCGTGATCCCTCGCTCTTGCAGTGGTGTCTGATCAATCATTCGGAATAACTCTGAAGGTCGAATAAATTTCTCATGATCATGTGTGCCTTCCGGTACTATCTTCAACAATTTCTCTGCGCCGACAATCGCAAATAGATAGGATTTCAAGTTACGGTTCAGTGTTGAAAAGAACACATGTCCGCCGGGTTTCACCAGTCGGGCGCACGCCTGAATAATCGATTGGGGTTCCGGGACATGCTCGATCATTTCCATACATGTGACCACATCATAAGCGGCTGGGTGTTGTTGTGCATGTTCTTCAATGGTTCTCTGCACATAATCAATTTGTAAATGGCTTTCCAATGCATGGAGTCGTGCAACTTCCAATGGTTCTTTTCCCATATCGAGGCCTGTGACAGTTGCTCCTTCGCGCGCCATACTCTCAGCAAGAATACCGCCACCGCATCCGACATCCAGAACTTGTTTACCGAATAGTCCGTTTGATTGTTGCAAGACATAATCTAGCCGAAGTGGGTTGATTTGATGTAGTGGTTTAAACTCTCCTTCCAGATCCCACCATCGGGAAGCCATATCTTCAAACTTTTGAATTTCTTTCGGGTCCACATTCTGTGCTGTCATTTTCAGATCCGTTGTTGATATCTACATTGTCGCAATCGCGATGTGCCGTTTTGCTCATCGTATTATACAGAAATGCAATGACCCCGAAAGTTTCAGTCTCTGAAACAAGGAATATTTACAATCTATTCATTTAATCAATGGGTTTAGGCTCGCTAATATACTGATGGTTGTAAAAACTTGATTTTGTCATGTGTCGAAAAAATGCACTGATGAATCAATGACTCTTGAAGAAGTGAGTAAAATATAGGCAGTTAATTCGCGACCAATGTAACAAGCTGAGAAAAGGAGAGGGAAAGTGATGCCGAAGTAGCAAAACCTGTGTTATATTTTCCGGTCTTATACGTATCGAATATACGATCAAACTATAGAGGGACAATGGCTCTATGAGCGATCTAGCTAAAGAGATCACGCCTGTCAGTATAGAAGATGAGCTGAGAGGTTCATACCTAGACTATGCAATGTCGGTCATTGTAGGTCGGGCACTTCCTGATGCACGTGACGGACTTAAACCAGTGCACCGTCGGGTACTATACGCAATGAGCGTGTTGGGGAATGATTGGAATAAACCCTATAAAAAATCGGCTCGTGTTGTCGGAGATGTGATCGGTAAGTATCACCCCCATGGTGATAGTGCCGTCTACGACACGATTGTACGGATGGCACAACCGTTTTCACTTCGTTATATGCTGGTCGATGGTCAGGGAAACTTTGGCTCAATTGATGGTGATTCTGCGGCAGCAATGCGTTATACCGAAGTTCGGATGGCCAAAATTGCCCATGAGTTACTTGCCGATCTGGATAAAGAAACTGTTGATTACGTCTCAAACTACGATGATACCGAGCAAATTCCAGCCGTATTACCAACCAAAGTACCTAATCTGTTGATCAATGGTTCTTCCGGGATTGCGGTTGGTATGGCGACCAACATTCCACCCCATAATTTAGGGGAAGTGATCGATGGATGTCTTGCCTTCATTGATAATGAAGATATTACGATCGATGAACTGATCGAGTATATTCCCGGTCCGGATTTCCCAACCGCTGCAATGATTAGCGGACGAAAGGGTATTATTGATGCCTACAAGACCGGTCGGGGAAAAATTTATCTGCGTTCAAAAGCGGATATTGAAACTGATGATAAGAATGGTCGGGAAACCATTGTTGTTACTGAGATTCCTTATCAGGTCAATAAAGCACGTCTGATCGAGAAGATCGCAGAGCTGGTCAAAGATAAAAAGGTCGAAGGTATCAGTGCACTGCGTGATGAGTCTGATAAAGACGGGATGCGTATCGTTATCGAATGTAAGCGTGATGCTGTCGGCGAGGTTGTACTGAACAATCTGTATTCCCAGACTCAGTTGCAAACAACATTCGGCATCAACATGGTTGCTCTCGATAATGGACAACCAAAACTGTTTAACCTCAAAGAGCTGTTAAAGTGTTTTGTTGATCACCGCCGTGAAGTGGTGACTCGCCGTACAATTTTCGAATTACGTAAAGCGCGGGATCGTGCCCACATCCTCGAAGGTCTGGCACTTGCACTGGCGAATATCGATGACATTATTGAACTGATTCGTCGTGCGCCAACACCGGCAGAAGCAAAAGCGGGTCTATTGGCGCGTGGTTGGTCTCTCGGCAATGTTGCAGCGATGCTGGAACGTGCGGGGGTCGATACTGCTCGACCTGACTGGCTGGAACCACAATATGGAATCCATGACGGGCTGTATTTCCTGACTGAACAGCAGGCACAAGCGATTCTTGAGTTAAGACTGCACCGACTGACTGGTCTTGAGCATGAAAAGATTCTAGATGAGTACAAGGCTTTACTGGATGAAATCTCTGAATTAATGCTGATTTTGTCTAGCACTGAACGTCTCATGGAAGTCATCCGGGAAGAACTGGAAGCGATCAGAAGCGGCTTCGGTGATCAGCGTCTGACAGAAATTACTGCAGCCTCACATGATATTGATCTGGAAGAGCTGATTGCGCGTGAAGATGTTGTTGTGACCTTATCTCATGAAAGATATGTGAAGTATCAGTCATTGAGTGATTATGAGTCACAGCGTCGTGGTGGTAAGGGCAAAAGTGCCACGAAGATGAAAGATGAAGATTATATCGAACGTCTGTTAGTGGCCAATACACACGATAATATTCTGTGCTTCTCGACGCGTGGTAAAACTTATCGTCTCAAAGTGTACCAGTTACCTCATGCGACTCGGACTGCCCGAGGGAAGCCAATCAATAATATTCTTCCGCTGGAAGAAAATGAACGGATTACTGCAATTCTTCGGGTTGCTGAATACGCTGAAGATAAATTTATCTTTATGGCAACCGGTGATGGGACGGTGAAGAAAACGCCACTTGATCAGTTTGCCAATGTTCGCTCCAACGGTTTGATTGCTGTGAACTTGCGTGACGACGATTCATTGATCGGTGTCGATATTACTGATGGGAACAGTGAGATTATGTTGTTCTCGAAAGCAGGGAAAGTCGTCCGGTTTAATGAACAGCATGTTCGGGCCATGGGCAGAACGGCATCCGGTGTGCGAGGCATGAAGCTAGCTGAAAACGACCAAGTTGTATCTCTGATTGTTCCTTCTGAACAGGGCGATATTCTTACCGTCACCGAAAATGGTTACGGTAAGCGGACTGATTTGAATGAATATCCGACGAAGGGCCGGGCGACACAAGGGGTTGTTTCTATCAAAGTGTCTGAGCGTAACGGTTGTGTTGTCGGAGCTGTACAGGTGGACAGCGGTGATGAATTTATGATGATCACTAATGCTGGAACATTGGTTCGGACTCGTGTTGGAGAGGTGAGTCAGGTTGGCCGTAATACCCAGGGTGTTACACTGATTCGCACATCAGAGGACGAAAAAGTTGTCGGTCTCCAGCGAATCGAAGAAGTTGAAGATGCAGACATTAACATCGACGACATCGAATCTGAGAGTGTTTTAACCGATGGTACAACTGAGGCGCCGTCCTCGTCATCAGAGCCGTTATCTCCAAATGAAGGGGATAGCTCAGATGAGGAAGATCTGTCTGATGATTAACTCTGACGATTAGTTCAGACAAATATCAGTTATCAGTGACAACGCTGATGAAAAAACCGGGCAAACAGC
>NZ_JCARSY010000109.1:0-761 GCF_059641415.1 Vibrio rubrogenes | reverse complement strand
CAGTCGCTCAGTTATGCCGAGCTGAATGCCCGGGCCAACCAACTGGCACACTGGCTGATTGAGCAAGGCGTACGCCCCGACAGCCGGGTCGCGGTCTGTCTGGAACGAAGCTGTGAGCTGGTAGTCTCCCTGCTGGCGATTCTCAAAGCGGGCGGTGCCTATGTGCCGCTTGACCCAGGTTATCCGACCGAGCGGCTGACTTATATGTTGTCCGACAGTGCGCCGGTGGCACTGCTGACCACAGGCTCCTTGCTCGACGTGTTGGACGAGATTCCTGCGACGACCCGACTGGTGGACTTAGCCTCGGCGGTGCAGCCGTGGGAGGACTGTCCACAGACTAACCCGGAAGTGGCGGCGCTGACCAATCGTCATCTGGCATACATTATTTACACTTCGGGCTCGACCGGATTACCGAAAGGGGTGATGAACGAGCACCGTGGCGTGGTCAACCGTCTGTACTGGATGCAGCAGGACTATGGCTTTAGTGCTGAGGATGTGGTGCTCCAGAAAACCCCGTTTAGTTTTGATGTCTCGGTGTGGGAGTTCTTCTGCCCGCTGTGGTCGGGTGCGACGCTACTGATGGCCAAGCCGGAAGGGCACAAAGACCCGGACTACTTAAAATCGCTGATAACCCGTCAAGGGGTGACTATCTTGCACTTTGTGCCGCCGATGTTGCAGAGCTTCCTTGAGGTGGTGACACCCAATGATTGCCCGAGTCTGCGGCTGGTGTTCTGTAGTGGCGAAGCGCTCCCGGCGGAAGC
>NZ_JCARSY010000108.1:0-807 GCF_059641415.1 Vibrio rubrogenes | reverse complement strand
TACCTTTGTTATACCTTTGCTAGCGCTTCCTATAGAATGTTTCGACTACATGCATACTCGGCCAATATGCCCAACAAGCTGCCTGTGCATGTGCTTGAGACTCAAACGGACTCCCTACACTTTTATGCCAAGATTTCCAGTCTTTCCCCGGTTCAGATGTATCTTTACGCACAACGAGAGCATTTAGTGGCGGTAACCCGTTATCTGTATCAGCATTTGATATATTAACAATCCATTCAACGACTTCCGGAGTATGTCCTTGCCCCCATGTTTCCTTGGGATATTGTGTCAACCAAAGTTCTTTGTAAGTAATTTTTCGAAAGTGATAAGTATCTAATAATCCTCTAGCCACTTTGATAAGTATTTTCCTTACCTTCTTTTCAGTTTTATTAAGCATAAATCCTCCTGTAGGTATAACAATTATTAAACAGCACCCTGCCGTATAACTTGCTGTCGTCCCCTTCTCAGATAAGCTTCATTGGTTCACTAATAAGCACTCAGACACCGTACATAGAATTGAATAAGTTACAGAAAACATCCAGAAATAATTGACACAAACATGACATTCTTTGATGTAGGTAGGGTTTGCAAGAAACAGCAACGTTATAACAGTCAGTAAAAGAGGTGATGTGGTAATTTGATCTGCAATGACATTTCATGAGTACAGCGATCAATTTATCTTCGTTGATTCAATGTTTCACCCAACTCAAATCAACCACCAAACCAAGAAAACCATTCATGGAAGAATGGTTAGGCTTTTTCGGGCAGGACGCTCGTAAAAGCTGGTTCTGGACAACGCGCGACCAA
>NZ_JCARSY010000107.1:0-832 GCF_059641415.1 Vibrio rubrogenes | reverse complement strand
ATGGCTGGAAAAGTAAAAGGGTGATACTGAGTTTGGGACGCAATGACTTTCCTCGATTTCATTAGCATCTCCGACTGCGCCCCAGGTACTTTTTCAAGGCCGAAAAAGTACCCCAAAAGGTCTCGGGGTTGAGTTCATCGCACGTAATCAGGGTCGGATTGATTCGCATCCTGCTCAAGCAATCCTGAAAAATCGTCCATGATTTTTCACCCTGAGAGCATCGATCAAGTTGGCTTCGCCTTAAAGAGATTTCACCCAATTCAAAATAGCCACCAATCAAAGAAAACCATTCACGGATGAATGGTTAAGCTTTTCCGGGCAGGACGCCCGTAAAGCTGGTTCTGGAAAGCGTGTGACGCCGCCAAACAAAAAAAGATCTTCTGGTTACGCTTGCATCTTGGCAAGAGTAACTGGCGCACAGAACACCTATGCCTCTGAAATCACTGACGCTGATTGTGCGTCAAATTTGAGGGCCGGAGGCTAGGAAGATAAAACTTGTAATGTAGCAGTTTGGGACGCAATCACTTTCCTCGATTTCATTAGCATCTCCGACTGCGCCCCAGGTACTTTTTCACGGCCGAAAAAGTACCCCAAAAGGCCTAGATTTAAGTGCAGCACACGTAATCAGGGGCGCTTTTATTCGCTCCTGCTCACGAAAAGCTTAAAATTCATCCGTGAATTTTACCCTGAGAGCATCGTTCAAGTTGGCTTTTTAAAAATATTTCACTCCACTCAAATCAACCACCCAACAAAGAAAACCATTCAGGGAGAATGGTTAGGCTTTTCCGGGCAGGAGGCCCGTAAAAGCTGGTTCTGGAAAGCGTGTGACGCC
>NZ_JCARSY010000106.1:0-844 GCF_059641415.1 Vibrio rubrogenes | reverse complement strand
ATTATTGGCATTGTATGTCCGCCCGGTGATAATCGGTTGATCCGGGTCGCCATTAAGGAAATGCACCACCACTTCATGCCCGATGCGTGGAATAGCCATCATGCCGTACTGCGCTCCGGCCCAACCTTGTGTCACACGCAACCAGCAAGAGCTTTGCTCATTTGAGCTGCCGTAACGATCCCAAGGGAACTGCACTTTCACCCGGCCATGTTCATCACAGTAGATCTCTTCCCCTTCGGGGCCGACCACCGTCCCCATCGTCGGGAACTTGAGGATCGGTTTACTGCGCGGTGTCATCTGCCACACTTGATCACCGAGAATGGCAGCAAACTGGTTGGCGTATGTGGTTGCACCGCTGCCTCCGGATTCTTCCAGCGCCTGCGGCTGGCTGCCCTGATGGGCGACCTGAATCAGCAGATAATTGCGATTCATCTCACTGTCGAAGTGCTCCATCAGATCAAACCGCTGACCGGCCTGAAGCTGTGCGTCGTTACTTTTACCGCTGAAGGTATGCGCTTGTCGGCGCAGCGCTTCAAGGCGGATTTGCGTAAATGCCTGACCCGTGGTGTCGTCTTTAAACCGCCCCGGGTGGTCAAAATATTCATAGTCACCGCGCTGGTAACTCATATCCGAAGCGGTGGCCGAGTGCGTGATATTGTAAGACGGCTTTTTAAAACTGTAATCACTCAGCTGCACATCACTGACTTGTGTCTGTTTGTGCTCGGTCAAAGTTGAGACGTAGGGTTGCTCAAACACCCCACCGGACAAGGCGTTATACGGCACCGGCATGGCAAGACGGCCGAACCCTTCGGGATTGTCGGTGATGACTAAAACATGCTTGTCT
>NZ_JCARSY010000105.1:0-971 GCF_059641415.1 Vibrio rubrogenes | reverse complement strand
GCAGCAACTAAAGCTTTTTATGCAGCAGTTCGATGCAGCGTTGGATCCTCGATTGAGAGACCGGTAACAAGAACGAACGCTGCATAGACTCCAAGCACCACACTCGAATAGTCTTCTGGGTCTCGAACCCGCATTATGCAAGCAAGAGTTAGCTTATTATGAATACCAACACACTTCAAAACATTCATGTCGGTGTTGATACCGGCAAATTAAAACTCGATATCTACATCCGTCCACTTGATATTTTTTTCACCGTTTCTAACGATGAAAACGGCATCAAGGAAGCCGTACAAACCATCAAAAAATACCATCCTCAACGGGTCGTTGTCGAAGCAACCGGGCGATTAGAAATGCCATTCATTCTCGCCTGCTCTCAAGCTCAATTGCCCTTTGTCATTGCCAATCCAATCCACATTAAACGCTTTGCCGGAGCCATTGGCCGTCGGGCCAAAACTGACAAGCTTGACGCCAATCTTATCGCTCATTATAGCGAAGCTATCCAACCAAAACTCACGCAGCTAAAACCAGAAATTATGCGTCTAATGAGTGATTTAGTGGCCCGACGTCACCAAATAATGACCATGCAGACGATGGAGAAAAACCGACTGCAGTCGATGCCCAAATCATTAGCTTCAACCATCAATCCCGTGCTGAAAGTGTTTGAAGCACAGATTGAGAAACTCGAAAAACTCATCGTCGCTCTGATTCAAATCATCCCAGAGTACCAAGCCAAAAATGAGATTTTACAGAGCGTCCCCGGCATTGGAAAAATCTGTGCGGCCTCGATTATTAGTAACGTTCCTGAACTGGGTTATATCAGCAATAAACAAGCGGCTTCACTCATCGGTGTTGCCCCCATGAGCCGTGAAAGCGGTCGCTACAAAGGTAAGCGAGTCATCCAAGGAGGGCGAGCACAAGTACGCACTGTTCTGTATATGGCAATGATGTCAGCTCTGCAATCTAACCCAGTT
>NZ_JCARSY010000104.1:0-1046 GCF_059641415.1 Vibrio rubrogenes | reverse complement strand
TATACCCGTTCAACTTGAAGGTGCAGGCTTCAATATCTGAAAATTATCCGTAATTCTGGATACAAGTGAGCCTGCAACTTCTGGTAGCGTCACATCAAAAAACTTTTTGATAGCAGAGGTGAATGCTGCTTTGGAGGGGAAATAGACATTGTTCCTCACATGCTCATTCATTACTTTCCAAAGCCGCTCTATTGGATTTAAGTTTGGGCTGTATGGTGGTAAGTAATGAAGCTCTATATTGAGCACTTTTGCCGCGTTTCTCACCATTTCTGACCGATGGTAGCCTGCACCATCAAGCACAATATGCACGGTTTGCTCTAGTGGATAATGCTCTTTCTTGAGTTTCCAAAAGAAGCGAACAATGCTCTCGCTATCTATCGTTTCATATGTATCAGTGATCGTTGCACTAATGTCTTTCAGTGGCAGAGCACCGATTAGATTCACTCGAGTACGGCTACCTGTCGTTTCAATAAGCTTATTCTGTCCTTTTCGGATCCAGCCATAACTGAGCTTTGTTGATTGAGTCGGATGAACGGCATCCATGAAAAGCACAGGCGCATTATTGGACTTAAGTACCTCATTGTAATACTCGATAAACGCTTGTTGCTCTTCAGGTTTTAGCTTGTGCGGCACACCTTTGGGCTTTTTGTATGAAAAACCGTGGTGATGTAACCACTTGTTCATGCCTGCAACGGTGTAGCTCACGCCGAATTCCGTCTCGATGTAAGTAACGATTTGACGCGTATGAAAGTAGGTTTTCTCAGTCAAATGCTCGATGAGCTGCATCGTCTGAGTCGCAGAAAGTCGGCTCTGGCTACCACCATTCTCAGGTTTAAGTTTTTCAGAGAGAACATAATCACTAAGATGACGGGCAACGGTCGATTCATGAATACGAAGAGCTTGAGATATCATGACCTGACTCCAACCCTCGGAAGCCAGTAAAACGGCTTTTATACGGTCGCACACTCGACTATCACGCTCAGTGTCGTGCATCTGTTCGAGTTGCTGCTTTTGCTCAGGAGTCAGTACAATTTTCATGGTGCGTA
>NZ_JCARSY010000103.1:0-1056 GCF_059641415.1 Vibrio rubrogenes | reverse complement strand
CGGCTCCGGGCTGACGTTATCGGCCGGGGGCAGTTTTATCAGTATCGACAGCGGCAGTGTCAACCTCTCCGGTCCGGCGATTAACCTCAACGCCGGCGGCAGTGCCGGCAGTGCGGTGGCTTATGGCGGGCAAGCCGCGCAATTACCGGATGAAATCACCACCAAGCCGGACAATCCGGCGCCTATCCTGACTCCGGCGCAGATTGCCACGATGAAATCTGCAGCACCGTTCTGTGAAGAGTGTGAAAAATGTAAGGATGGCGCATGTGCGATTTAAACCAGCAACTGACCCCGGATTTAAACTGGTACGTCATTCTCAATGAAACCAGTGACGGCCAGCCGCAGCGCTGGTTTTACCTCCATGGTGGCAGTGATGCGCAGGGCATCTGGCTGAGCACACCGTATGCCGAATGGCGCGAAGTGATGCCGAATCTCGCGCAGATTACCCCTGAGCACCCGTTTCTCGACTGGATTGAACAGGCGTCATGCGAGGACTGGGGCATGTTGGTCGGCAGTCATGCCGATTTTGCCACCGTTCAGGCGCATTTTCGCAGCCTGACCCATGTGTGGCTGCCATCCGGCGAGCATGTGTTTTTCCGTTTCTACGACCCGCGTTTCGGGCTGGATGTGGCGACACTGTGCGATGACGAGCAGCGCATCGCTCTGATGGGGCCGACCCAATGCTGGCTGCGCTTATCGGCTCAACAAACACTGACCCGGGTGGAAAACCCGGCCCCCACTGCGCCAGCCGATTTTCAGGAGCGGCCTTTCCCGTGGTGGCAAGTGCCCGAGGCGGTGTTGGCGGGGCTGAGCGAAGACCCGGGTGTATTGGTCAATAATCTCCTTCAGGGATTAAGTGAGTATCAACAGGCTTTGTATGACGCCTATCCTGAGCCGGTTTTACGTCAGAAAACCGAGCGTTTTGTCGCGCGTTATCAGGGAGAGCAAGACGGTTATCTCGCGGCTTTCATTCAATTGATAGAACAAGAACAACAACGGTTAGGGATGCTCTCATGAGTGAACAACAGGCATTTTACAATTATATCAATCAGCAGT
>NZ_JCARSY010000102.1:0-1071 GCF_059641415.1 Vibrio rubrogenes | reverse complement strand
GATGAAGGGTGTACCGAGCGTGACGATGTGAACTTCCTCAAACACTCACTGGCATTCTATCAAAAAGATGCAGCCCCCCGGATTGACTACAGTGATGTCACCATCACCAAGTCACAACCGAAAGCACGTCTTTACGGTGCCGCTGCTGAGCAAGCCGCAGCAGAAGAAGCCAAACAGCGCGCAGAGGAGAAATAATCATGGTCACCCAACGTATTCAAAAAGTGGACATCCTGCGTTATGACCCGGAAAAAGACGCGGAGCCTTATTTACAGTCCTTTGAAGTCCCGTTCAATGAAACCATGTCGATCCTCGACACGATTTCATATGTGAAAGATTATCTGGACAAGAACCTCTCCTATCGTTGGTCTTGCCGGATGGCGATTTGTGGCTCGTGTGGCGTGATGGTCAACGGGGTACCGAAACTCGCCTGTAAAAGCTTCCTGCGCGACTATCCGGACGGTGTGAAAATCGAACCACTGGCGAACTTCCCGATTGAGAAAGATTTGATTGTCGATATGACCCCGTTCATCGAGCGTCTGGAGGCAATCAAACCTTATATCATTGGGAATGACCGTAAACCGGAAGACGGTGCCAACCTGCAAACGCCAGAGCAACTGGCAAAGTACAAGCAGTTTGCCGGCTGTATCAACTGTGGTTTGTGTTATGCCGCCTGTCCGCAGTTCGGCCTCAATCCGGAATTTATCGGTCCGGCCGCTCTGACACTGGCGCATCGCTATAATCTCGACAGTCGTGACCACGGTCAGGCTGAGCGGATGAAACTGATCAATGGCGAAAATGGTGCTTGGGGTTGTACCTTTGTCGGCTACTGCTCTGAGGTTTGTCCGAAGAGTGTTGATCCGGCAGCAGCGGTCAACCAGGGTAAAGTGGCGTCGTCGATGGACTTTGTCATTGCGATGTTGAAACCTCAGGAGGCATAAGAGATGAGTAATCGTAAGCCCTATGTAAGAGAAGTGAAACGGACGTGGTGGAAAAGCAATCCGTTCTATCGCTTTTATATGATCCGTGAGGCAACCGTGCTTCCTTTAATCGTGTTTACCCTTTTCCTCACTG
>NZ_JCARSY010000101.1:0-1173 GCF_059641415.1 Vibrio rubrogenes | reverse complement strand
TACGCGCTTTTAGGCATTCAGGAATTTTTCCATTTTTTGGCTTAGTTCTTTAATTGCGGATTCAAACCATTTTAAAGCTTCCATTGCATCTTTATGCAAGTCATGCATTAAGTCAGGGTCATTTGGAGAATCGTCGCGATTCGTTTTAACTGCATTAATTTTAAATGATTTTTTATGCATTTCATTTAGAAGCAAATATATTGATGGTTCTGTTGAAAAAAGAAACTTTGCTGATTCTTTTTTTTCAATGAAATCTCTTAAAATTTCTTCTGATGCTCCTTTAGCTGTTAATTCTTGGTAAAGAATTAAAGAAACAGAATAAACCTCAAACCTTTTTATATACAAATCAAAATTTAATTTTTTTCTATTCGTTGCCAATTGCTGAAACGCAATATAAGCAAGAAACCCTGCCATAAATACAGAGTTCACAATATCCACCATTAAAGTAAGTAAATCCATAGCAACCTCATAGTTAAAGAAAATTTCCGATTAGCGTATAACAATTGTTAGACAGACAATGTATGCCAGAACTTGTCCGTCTAAAGTACTCTGCTTAACTATTGCAATCTATCATAAATCACCGACTAACTCTGATGCCCCCTGACATTACGTTAGCCGATCTAAGGTCATCGAATCCACAAAATACAGGCATCTTCTATCTAACACACCATAGTAAACTAGATACATAGTTAACCATTACCCAAAGTAGGTCAACAAATGGTAAATGTATTGAGTCAAGATTCTTGAACTAAACAGTTTTGGGGCAGCTTCGCTCTAGGCTAAGTCAACCTAGCACGTCGATGGACAAAACCTTGTTACGAACTGCAAAACTCTCAAATTGCCGATAAGGTAAGTGGATAGTTATATGGTGTATCACTGTATTTACTATCCACTTAATTTCAGTTACATCGGAAAATCTGGCTCTTCTGAGCCAGATCCTTCCAACTCCTTTCTTGTGTCGGTAAGGATTTTCGTCAGAGTTGCCAACATGTAGTCTTTGAATTTATCAGTAGCTAAAGTTCCGTCAAAGGTCTCTCTAGCCAAGAATCGCTCCATCTCTTTTGAAAACTCTTCACCGTACACAATCTCTTTAAGTGAAGAGATGCGAGCATCTAGCATGTCCTTAAAGCCTTCGAGCTTGTAGTCTTCGATTTTCTGGCGCACCAAATCAAT
>NZ_JCARSY010000100.1:0-1184 GCF_059641415.1 Vibrio rubrogenes | reverse complement strand
TTATGCAAGGATTTTTGCTACAACACCAGCACCAACTGTACGACCGCCTTCACGGATCGCAAAACGCAGACCTTCATCCATCGCGATTGGCGCAATCAGTTCTACAACCATTTGCACGTTATCGCCCGGCATGACCATCTCTACGCCATCTGGTAACTCGATGCTACCTGTTACGTCTGTTGTACGGAAGTAGAACTGTGGACGGTAACCTTTGAAGAATGGTGTATGACGACCACCTTCATCTTTCGACAACACGTAAACTTCTGATTCAAACTTCGTGTGTGGTGTGATTGAACCTGGTTTCGCCAATACTTGACCACGCTCTACTTCATCACGCTTCGTTCCACGCAACAACACACCTACGTTCTCTCCTGCCCGACCTTCGTCAAGCAGCTTACGGAACATCTCTACACCTGTACAAGTTGTCTTCGTGGTGTCTTTCACACCGATGATTTCAACTTCGTCACCAACGCGGATGATGCCTTGCTCTACACGACCTGTTACAACTGTTCCACGGCCCTGAATTGAGAATACGTCTTCGATTGGCAGCAGGAATGCTTGGTCAATAACACGCTCCGGCTCTGGAATGTATTCGTCAAGTGCTTTCGCTAACTCTACGATTTTCTCTTCCCATTGCGCTTCACCGTTCAATGCTCCCAGCGCTGAACCCTGAATCACTGGCAAGTCATCTCCAGGAAAATCGTATTCTGAAAGCAGTTCACGAACTTCCATTTCAACCAGCTCAAGCAGCTCTTCATCATCAACCATGTCACATTTGTTCATGAATACGATGATGTAAGGAATACCTACCTGACGACCTAACAGGATGTGCTCACGGGTTTGTGGCATTGGGCCATCTGTCGCTGCTACAACTAGGATACCACCGTCCATCTGCGCTGCACCTGTGATCATGTTTTTAACATAGTCAGCGTGTCCTGGGCAGTCTACGTGTGCGTAGTGACGTGTCGGTGTATCGTACTCTACGTGTGAAGTAGAGATTGTGATTCCGCGCTCGCGCTCTTCTGGGGCGTTATCGATTGACGCAAAGTCACGTGCTGCTCCGCCGTATACTTTAGAAAGTACTGTACAGATTGCTGCTGTTAATGTTGTTTTACCGTGGTCAACGTGGCCGATAGTACCAACGTTTACGTGCGGTTTCGTACGTTCAAATTTTTCTTTAGACA